>JADLHI010000105.1 GCA_020848895.1 Hyphomonadaceae bacterium | reverse complement strand
CGGTTGAGATAGAGTTCGAGAATTTCGTCCTTGGTCAGCCGCCGTTCGAGGCGCGAGGCGAGCACCATCTCGCGCAGCTTGCGGTTCACCGTCTGGCGCGGCGTGAGGAAGAGATTGCGCGCCAGCTGCTGCGTCAGCGTCGAGCCGCCCTGCACGGTTTCACCGGCGCGAAGGTTGGCGAGCACGGCGCGCAGCACGCCGATGCGGTCGACGCCTTCATGTTCGTAGAAGCGGCGATCCTCGATCGCGAGGAAGGCTTGCGGCACGTAGTCTGGGATTTCGGCCAGATGGACGCGGGCGCCGTAGTAAGGACCGCGCACGCCGAGCGTCTCGCCGTCACGGTCGACGAACCGCACCGATTCTTGACGATTGAGCGACCAGATCGTCTCCGCGTCCGGCACCCGCGGCAGGCCCCAGTAAATCCAGACCCAGAGCGACACGACGAACACCAGGACGAGGCCCGCGAGGATGCTCGCGGCTTTGCGCCAGGTGAAGCGCTCGCCGAGCATCTGATTGAGCTGCGCTTGCGCGGCGGCGGCGCGCATCTTCGCCCAGTCGATGCGGCTGCGAAAGTCGGGCCGGTTATTGTCGGACAAGGAAAACTCCGGGAGGGGGTGTCCAATAGAGGTATGGCCGAATTCTGGCCAGTGGGAACGCGGATAGGCGCCCTGCGTATCCCTGCCGCTTTTGCGGAAAACCTCGAAGTATCAGCGTCCGTTGCAAAATCAATCCGACCGCGACGGGGCGGGCGTAGTGTTCCGGCACGGTCGAGAACCAGGATTTCAGGAAAGGAGCCGGGCGGTGAGCACCGCGGCAGTGTTTCGCACGTATCTGGACGGCGCCCGCGCGGCGCTGAATGGCGCCGAGGCCGCGGACGCCGAGCGGGTCGCGAAGGCGATCTCGGCGCTCGTCCGCGCCGAGCGGGACGTAGCGGAATTTCTGTTCGAGTTGCGCAGCGCAAGTGAGAATGACGATCCCGAAGCCATTCGAGCCGAGCTTCAACGTCGGCTTGCTCTCCTCGCTGACGCCGACCGCGCTGGAAGTCCTGCCGAAGTCCTTACCCAGATTGCTGCAACAGGAGGCGCTGCGTGATTGGAGCTATTGGTGCCGTGAGGATCAGTTTGAACCGGTGGGCGATTGGCGGTGCTGGCTGAATGGCCGCGCCGGTTTGTCGGGTCTGGCGGAAGTGGTGTCGAACATCTGCGGGCGCGCCAGCCAGGAGGAGGTGGACGTCAGCGCTCTGCGCGGCGCCGTGAGCGGCTACCTCGTCGATGCGCCCGCAAGCGCGCGCGACGCGCTTGAGCCGCTGATGGCCGCCTACGATTTCACTGCGGCCGAACGCGACGGCGTTATCACCTTCTTTCACGCGGATGATGCGCCGACCGCGATCGATATCGATGCGTTCACGGCTGCGAGCGCGGGGCGCATGTATGCGCATCGCGACGCCGGCGAAGCGCCGATCGAGGCGCGCGTGCGCTTCATCGATGCGGCGCGCGACTATTTGATTGCCGGCGTGAGTGCGCGCCGCTTGGATCGCGCAGACGGCGGCGTCGCCACGTTGGACGCGCCGCTGGTGCTGGAAGCAGCTTCCGCCGAGACGCTGGCCGAGCGGCTTCTCGCCGAGCGCCGCGCCGCCGTGGAGGCGCTGCACATTGGCGTAGGGCCCGGTGACATTGCGCTCGAACCGGGCGACCGCGTGACGCTGAGCGAGGGCGCCGATGTGTTCGAAATCGTCCGCGTCGAAGATGCAGAGACGCGTGAACTTGAACTTCGCCGCGTTCGCCACGACGCGGCGCCCATGCTCGCCGGCGTTGATCCAAGCGCGCCGGGATCTCTGGCGGTTGCGCCGACGCCAGCCTTGGCTGTTCTCGATCTTCCGCCGCTGCCGGGAGATGAAAGTGAGGAGCGTCCGCTGATCGCGGCCTTCGCTGCGCCATGGCTTGGCGCCCATGAGATTTTCGCCGGCGTCACGCAATCGCGTCGGGCGATTGTTGAAACGGCGGCGATCATGGGAGAGTTGGTCTGGGATTTCTGGCCTGGGCCTGTCGACCGTTGGGATGAGGGCAATGTCGTCCGCATCAAACTCTATGGCGGCGCGGTGCTCTCAAGCCTCACGCGCAGCGATGTCCTGAATGGCGCCAACGCGTTCGCGATCGAGGCGGATGGCGAGTACGAAATCGTGCAAGCCGCTAGGTGCGAACTCGTTGAGCCTGGCGTTTATCAACTGAGCGCCTTCTTGCGCGGGCGCCAAGGTTCAGGGCACGCGATGCGCGCGCCACATCCGGCAGGCGCGTGCATTGTGAAACTGGATCGGCGTCTCGCGCGCGCGAATGTCGGCGCGCATGAGTGGGGCGAGGCGGTGGATTTTGTCGCGCCGCCATCGGGGTCGCTGCCGACGAGCAATCGGGCGGCGACCGCGGCCGTCATCCTCCCGCACGCCGCGGCCAGGCCCTGGGCGCCGGCGCACTTGCGCGCGGTGCGCGATGGCGCCTCGGGCGATGTGGCCATCACCTGGGTCCGGTGCGCCCGGATCGGCGGCGAGTCCTGGGGCGCGGGCGAGCCGCCGATCGGGTTTTCGCTGGAGCGCTACCGGCTGGAGATCCTGGACGGCGGCGATCCAATCCGGACCGAAACGATCGATCTCCCCAGCTTCAGCTACAGCGCAGCTGCACAAACCGCGGATTTTGGCGCCTTGCCGGGATCGTTGCACATCCGGGT
>JADLHI010000104.1 GCA_020848895.1 Hyphomonadaceae bacterium | reverse complement strand
TCGCCAACGACATGCTGCCGGACGATTTCCCGATCGCGACGTATCGGCCCGACGCGAACGGCCAGTACATGGTGCGCTTGCTGATGCAGGCCTGCACGCGTTCGCCGTGCTATGCGGGCTTCCGCGTGATCAGCGATCAGCCGCAAGCAGCCGCGCCGGCGCCGGCGCCGCAGCAACAGACGCAAGCGCCCGCGACGACGGATGGCGGCGGTACGCCCGGCAAGCCTTAAGCATAAGGAAAGCAGGTCTCGCGCGGCAGTTCGACATTGAAGTGTTGCGCGAGCGCCTGGATCGCCGGTTCGTGCGCCTCGTACGGATCGGCGTTTTCCGGTCCGACGATGACGATCCGGAAATTCACCTGGTTGCGCCCGCCGGGCGGCAACATTGCGGTGGCCAGGCCCTCGCCATCGCTTGAGCGCAACGTAAGAAAGAGCGGCATCGTCTTGGCGATGTGGTCTTTGAGGCCGATGGCTTGTTCGAAAGAGGCGGCGGTCTTGGGCGCGCGATAGCTTTCGCGGGCCGCGCCTTCGTGGCGGCGGTAATACTTGTCGACCGCGTGGCGCATGAGCGCCGCTTCGGCTTCCGCCTCGGCCTCGGTCTCAAATCTGAACCAGGTCGCGCCGTCCGGCGCGTCGCACACGTACCGCATGAGATGCACTGTAAGGCACGAAGCGGAACAAATTATGGAGATGGCTGCGCTCGCATGCGCGAAGGCGCGCCCTGTGGTCCACAAGGCACGCCTCCGTTTTGAGCAGCGCTCAGTTTAGCAGGGTACGTCGACCATGACGTAGCGGTTGGCGTAGCGATCCCACTGGCGTTCGCGCCGCGTGCACTGATTTTGCGGCGGCGGCGGCGGGGCATAACGCTCGTTGTCGTAACCGCGGTTGTCGTAACGGTCGTCATAGCCATCATCGCTACGGTTGTTGCCGTTGGCGATGGCGGTGGCGACCACGGCGCCAAGCACGAGGCCGATCACGCCGGCGGCAACCGCGTCGTCGTCATCGTCGTGACGGTCGTAGCAATGGTTGCGGCCTTGGCGGTCGTAGCATTCGCCGCGGTTGTAGTAGTCGTCGCCGTAGCCATAGCCGCGGTCGTAACCGCCATAACCGTAGCCA
This sequence comes from Hyphomonadaceae bacterium, assembly GCA_020848895.1. GTDB lineage: Bacteria > Pseudomonadota > Alphaproteobacteria > Caulobacterales > Aquidulcibacteraceae > Vitreimonas. Next base: position 6,232 of record JADLHI010000104.1, on the reverse strand, counting down.
CCGCCGTTGCGGGCGAGGCGGCGGTCGCGGTCGCGCTCACAGCCGTGATTGTTGTCATTGCGGCAGCCATAGGCGTCGGCGCCGCGGTCGTGGTGGCGATAGCGTTGGGCCGAGGCTTCCACCGGCGTAAGGGTCGCGAGCGCGAAGGCCGCGGCCGCGAACATAGTCATGAACTTGCGTATCATTTCAGTGCTCCCGCGCGGGACCTTCGCGCGGTGTGGCTGAATGGCGGCTGAATCCGTTTACCGCACAGGCGGCCGGGGCAAAATTGAGCGCGGTGACGTCGCCCTTTGATCGGCCAAGGGATCGCGGAGACCAAAAGGGCGCGGACATCACTGTCCGCGCCCTCCTGTGCTTCTGGGCTATCGGCTCAGTTGCGGCCGCTGGTGGCCGGAGCCGCAGGCGGTGCGTCGGTCGGGAAGCCGCGCGTGCGCAGCAGTGCGTTGACGTCCGGATCGCGGCCGCGGAACTGGCGATAGGCCTCGGCGCGGTCGGTCATGTTGCCCGGCGCCAGGATGATGTTGCGCATGCCGGCGGCGACCGTCGGGTCGAACACGTTGCCGGTGGCTTCGAACATTTCCCAGGTGTCGGCATCCATCGTCTCGGACCAGAGGTACGAATAATAGCCGGCCGAGTACGCATCGCTCGAGAACAGGTGGCCGAACTGCGGCAGGCGGTGACGCATGGCGAGTTCATGCGGCATGCCGAGCGAATTCAGCGTGTCGCGTTCGAACGCATCGACATCGGTAACCGGCTGCGCGCGATTGTGCAGCGCCATATCGACGAGCGCGGATGACAGATACTCCACCGTCGCGTAGCCTTGGTTGAACGTCGCCGCGTTGTGGACGCGATCGACGAGCGCTTGCGGCATCGGCTGGCCGGTCTGGTAGTGGCGCGCGAACTGATCGAGGATCGGACGCGACAGCACCCAGTGCTCGTGCACTTGGCTGGGATACTCGACGTAATCGCGCGGCACGTTGCCGAGACCGGGATAGTCGACTTCAGACACCAGGTAGTGAATGGCGTGGCCGAATTCGTGGAAGAGCGTTTCGGCGTCGTCCAGTGAGATCAGCACCGGTTCGCCCGGCGCGCCGCGCACGAAATTGTTGTTGTTCGACGCGATCGGCGTGATTTCCGTGCCGGTAAACGTCTCGTGCGAACGATAGGTGTTCATCCAGGCGCCAGAGCGCTTGCCGGCGCGGGCGAAGTAATCGCCGTAGAAGAGGCCCTGGTAGGAGCCGTCACGGTCGGTGACTTCCCAGACCCGCACGCTCGGCTCGAACACCGGCACCGTGCCGGTGATTTCGCGGAACGAGAGGCCGTAGAGTTCGTGCGCCATATACTGCGACGCTTCGATCATGTGATTGAGCTCGAAGTATGGGCGGAGTTCGTTCTGATCGAGATTGTAGCGATCGCGGCGGACTTGTTCGGCGTAGTAATTGTAGTCCCACGGTTCGATTGTGATGTTGGCGTGCTGGCGATCGGCGATCGCTTGCATGTCGGCCACTTCTTCGTGAACGCGCGCGACAGCGGCGGGCCACACCCGCATCATCAGGTCCTGCGCGCGCTCGGGGGTCTGCGCCATAGTGTCGGCCATGCGCAGGTGAGCGTGGGTCGGAAAGCCGAGGATTTGGGCGCGTTCAGCGCGCAGGCGCAGGATGTCGGCGATCACCGCATTGGTGTCGTTCGCGTCGCCATTGTCGCCGCGATTCTTGAATGCCGTCCAAACACGTTGGCGCAACGGACGGTTTGACGAAAATTGCAGGAACGGATCGACGCTCGACCGCGTGTTGACGATCGCCCACTGTCCTTGGTGTCCGCGCTCGGCAGCCGCCGCGGCAAGTTGTTGAACGATGTTCGGCGGCAGGCCGGCGAGGTCGCGGCGGTTGGTGATGAAGATCGCGGTGTTTTCGTCGGCCAGAAGGCGGCGGCCGAAATCGGCATACTTTGACGATAGCTCTTCGTTGATGGCGCCGAGGCGCGCTTGTTGCTCCGGCGTGGCGGCGGCGCCCGCCCGCACGAATTGATCGTGCGTGCGCTCAAGCAGACGCATCTGGTGCGCGTCGAGGCCGAGCGTTGCGCGGCGCTCATAAAGATCGTGGATGCGGTTGAAGAGGTTGCGGTTGAAAGTGATGGCGTTGCCCGACGCGGTGAGACGCGGCGACCATTCGGCTTCGACGTTCTGAATCGCTTCGTTGCTGATGTTGTCAGTCATCACGCCGAAGATCGTGGTGGCGCGATCGAGGTGACGGCCGGCGTTCTGCATCGCGCCGATCGTGTTGTCGAACGTCGGACGTTCAGGGTTGTTGGCAATGACCTGAACTTCGGCTTCCTGCAACTCGATGCCGAGGCCGAGCGCCGGCGCCAGCAATTCCGCGCGCGCTTGATCCCACGGCGGTACGCCGCCATGGGGGCCGGTCCACGGCTTCAGCAGCGGGTCCTGGTTGGCTTGAGCAGTGAGGCGGGTCACGTCGGCTTGGGCCTGTTGATAAGCGGCGGCGTCGCCGAAATTGGACGCTGCGGTTTCGGCGCCGGTCGTGGCGCAGGCGGCGAGCATAGGCACGCTCGCGGCAAGGCAAACGGCGAGAAGCTGCTTTTTCATGGATCCCCCAAAAATGAGAACGGCCCGAACGGGCGGGCGGCGCTGGGCCGATTTTGGCCGCTTGGGGCGGGTGGTAGCAAGAGGAAGGGGCGCCGGCCGGACGAGGGACCCTGGTTTTGCGACGAATGCCAGACGCTGCTGGCGGGATTCAGTGGGTATCGAGGGCGGGGTGGTGCTGCTAGGAAGGCAACTCGGTTTCAAGAGGGGTGTTTCATGCGCCGGACAATTTTGGCTGTGTTTTCGGTGTGCGCGCTGGCGGCCTGCAATCCATCCACGCCGGCTGATCAGAATGCCGACAATTCTGGCGCCGGCGCCGCTTTTCCCGATACGTCCGGCAGCGCTTACCGCGCCGAGGCGACGATCACCGATCAGCAGGGGCGCGCGCTGCCTGTTGTAATGATCCGCGACGGCCGGAACATGCGGATGGAATTCGTCACCGACGAAGGGCCGTCGACGTTCATCACCAATGGTGAGACGGGTGAGAGCTACATGATCGGCTCGCACAACGGGCGTCAGATGGCCGTGCGCGCGACGGGATTGGGTGAGACGATCCGCAATCCGCTTGAGGAATGGCAAGGCGAAGTGGCGCAATCTTCGACGCGCACCGGCGATTGTTCGGTCGCCGGCGAGAACGGCGCCGAGTGGACGAAAACCACGCCGGAGGATGGCACGGATACCGTTTGCGTCACCCAAGACGGCGTCATCCTGCGCGCGACGGATGACGGCCGAGTCGTCTGGGAAACCACCAAAGTCGAGCGCGGCGCTCAAAGCGCCGAATTGTTCACGCTCCCCGAGGGGGTCCAGGTGGTGGATTTGGGCAACATGGGCGCGCTCGTGAATCAAGCTGTTGAGGCCGCTAAGCAGCGGGGCCACTAGGGCTTTTCCTGTTTGCGGCGAGACCGCGCTTGTGGCGCCGTAAGGCGCCGCAAGCCGTTGTGTGCGGCGCATCGGCAGGCTATGGCTCATCCCTTCGGCGCGGGGACTGACGGACGCTAAATGGTTAATTTTGCAGCATCTACAGCGATCGCGCCCGAGCTGGCGTCCCGCGTGATGCGCTTGCTTCCGCGCGAATTCCAAGACGCGTTCGTGCAGCAGCCCGACGTGTTCATGTTCTTCTCGTCAATCTTTCTGGCCGCCGTGCTCGTCGCGGCGTTCTGGATGCTCACCGGCATGGGCAAAGCCAGCACGATGGCGCGCATGGCGCTGCGCGGCCAGGCGCTGAAGCGCACGAAGGATCACCGCGCGCTGGTGCTGATCGCTGAGATCGAAGGCGGCGGCGGTTTGCTGCGCCAAGAAATGAAGGAAGCGGTCGAAGACAATTTCGGCATGTTCTCGTTCGAGCAGGACGTGCAGGTCGATCTCTTCCCGATCAAACTCAAAACCGTTTCGCCGCGCGCCCACCCTGAAGCGCGCCGCCGCATTGCGGTCGAAGCTGGTGAAGCGCTTGAGCGTTCGGCCGCGGACGTGATCGTCTGGGGCAAGCGCAACATGCTCGGCAAGATCGATCTTAGGATCACGACGCTGCCGGGCTATGGTCGTACGCACGACGTGCAGGACTTCCAGCTCGGTTGGAAAGTCGGTCGCCCGGATGAAGCCGTGCAGCGTGCGCTCGCGTTCGCACTTGCGCGCAAGGCGCGTCCGGTTCTGCATCGCCCGCAGGATTATAAGCCTGAGCGTCTGCAGCCGATCGTCGAAGCATTGGATAAGATGGTCGAAGCGCGGCCGGCCGAGATCAGCGAAAACCTGCAACTCGACATTCTGTCGGACTTCGCTTCCGGCGCGCTCAGCCTTGGCGAGCGTGGCGGGCACATCAAGTGGCTGTCCAAGGCGCTCGACGCGCGTCAGCGTTATCTCGACGCGGTGGACCGCACCACCGATCCGATCTCGTGGGGCGCGGCGCAGCAAGAGATTGGCCGCGCGCTGACGGCGCTGGGCGAACGCGAAGGCGCGCGCGACAAGCTGGAAGAGGGCGCGTCGCGCCTGCGCTTGGCGATGGATGCGCTGCGCTCGACGGACTCGCTGCAGCAAGCGGAAGTCGCGCTGCGCGCATTGCAACGCGCTGAACAAACGCTGCAGCAACGCCGTCGCGTCGGCCTGCGCTGGCCGGGCTAGAGTATCGAATTCGTCATTCGGCGCTCAATGCTTGGCGTTCCCCCGAGCGCAAAGGCGCCGAAAAAGCCCTGCGCGAAGGCTCGTGGCTCGCGTGGGCGTGCATCAGCCCGGATCTCGCCGGACGTCGAGCACGCGCTCGATGAGGGCCGCGAGTTCGCGCGCGCGGAATGGCTTGATCAGCGTTGCGTCGGCGCCGAGCGCGCGCGCGACGTCAGCGGTGTTGCGGCCATCGATGACAGCGGCGCCCGAGATGGCGACGATCGGCATCTGCGGCCAGCGTGCGCGCGCTTCTGGAATGAATTGCGCGCCGCCCGTGCCGGGCATGTTCATGTCTGTGATGACAACATCGATGTGTTCGCGGTCGAGAACGTCCAGGCCGGCGGCGGCGCCAGGCGCTGTGATGACCTCAAACCCCGCATCGCCCAGACCAAGCGCCATGGCGTCGCGAACGAACGTGTCGTCGTCAATCAGGCAAAGACGGACGCGCTTAGTCATTGGCCGCCGTGATCAGGTCTGGAGTCGACTCTAGGCTTGCTATCACGGCGCCAATAATTGCGTCTTGCGCTTATTGACCCTTCGCAAATTGAGGTCTTGGCGCTTTACGGAACACCGATGCCGATCGGACAAGTCACGCCAGTTCCGCCGATCCCACAATAACCGTTCGGATTCTTCGCCAAATACTGCTGGTGATAATCTTCCGCGTAATAAAACTCGGGCGCATCGCGAAGTTCCGTTGTGATGACGCCGTAGCCGGCGGCGCGGAGCTTTTCTCCGTAGGCCGCGCGCGCGGCTTCGGCTGTGCGTTTTTGCGTGTCGGACGTTGCATAGATTGCGGACCGGTATTGCGTACCGACGTCGCCGCCCTGACGCATGCCTTGGGTTGGATCGTGGCTTTCGAAGAAGAGCTTCAAGAGCTGCTCGTAGCTGATTTGCTTGGGATCGAAGATGATGCGCACGACTTCAGTGTGCCCGGTGCGGCCCGAGCAGACTTCCTCATAGGTCGGGTTTGGCGTTGTTCCGCCGGCATAGCCGGCCGAGGTGCTCCACACGCCCGGTGTCTGCCAGAATTTTCGCTCTGCCCCCCAAAAACAGCCGAGACCGAACACGGCTTCCTCAAGCCCCGCCGGGAAGGGCGGCTTCAGGGCGTTGCCGTTGACGAAATGCGTGGCCGAGGTGGGGATTGGAGAGGGCCGGCCGGGAAGGATTTGGTCGGCGCTGGGCATGGTTGTCGATCGGGCCATGAAAACCTCGTTTGTGCGTGCGGTGAATGTAGGTCGCCGCCGCGCCGCGCGCACCCCTGCTGAGGGCGCGCGCGGGGTCTCGGGGAGGAGAAGGCGCGGGCGGCTTGCGCGAATGAGTACGGGCGCGGCCGGGGCGCGGTTACGGCGGTTGCGCCGAGCGGCGACGGCGGTCATAAACCGCGCGCCGGACAGGTGGCCGAGTGGCTGAAGGCGCACGCTTGGAAAGCGTGTTTAGGTGCAAGCCTAACGAGGGTTCGAATCCCTCTCTGTCCGCCAG
>JADLHI010000103.1 GCA_020848895.1 Hyphomonadaceae bacterium | reverse complement strand
GTAATTGCGGCAGGTGACCGCGCGGCGCCCCCTTGAGCCCTACGCGTGAGCCGCTATGTAGAGCGCCTTACATCCTCACCCTCCCCGTGTCCGACGCCGAACGCCGTTCGCGCGCCCAGGAGCCCGACTGTATGAGCTTCCAGAATCACAACGACCGCCGTGAAGCCGCCGACGCCGCCAAGAAGGCGATGCTTGAGAAGTTCAAGAACAAGGCGACGCCAGCGCCGATCGATCCGCAGGAAGCTGCCGAGCGCGTGAAGGCGGCGCAAGAAAAAGAAGACAAGCGCGTCGAAGCTGAAAAGAAGCGTCGCGAGCGGGTCGAGCTGGAACGGCTTGAGCGTAAGATTGCGGCCGAGGCGGCGGCGAAGGCCGAGCGCGAGCGTATCGCCCGCGAAGCCAAGGCTGAACGTGAGCGTCTGGCGCGCGAAGCCGCCGACGCCGCAAAGCGCCGCAAGAAGGAAGCGGAAGCAGCGGAAATGAAGCGCTATCTGGACGAAGCGCGCCGCGATCTCGCGGCCGCGGCGCTGCGCAAGCGCCGCTAAGGCCGCAACGCAACCCGGCTGTTGTTACGGCGCGATTTGCATCCTCAGCTCTGCGCGACCGAACACTGTGATTTGCCGCTTCTGAAGAATCGCAGCAGGCGGGACCTATGAGCAAAGTCACTATTCAAGTCGCGGTGCTGCCGCACTTTGCCGGCCTGCAACTGCCGGCCTACGAAACCGCGCTTTCAGCCGGCATGGATCTGCGCGCCGCTGTTCCGGAAGATGAACCGTTGATCGTCGCGCCGGGTCAACGCGTGTTGGCGCCGACAGGTCTGACGATCGCCTTGCCCGCTGGTTACGAAGCGCAGGTGCGCCCGCGCTCTGGGCTCGCACTGAAGCACGGCGTCACCTGTCTCAACACGCCGGGCACAATCGATGCGGACTATCGCGGCGAAGTGAAAGTCATCCTGATCAATCTCGGCCAGGAGCCATTCGCGATCGCACGCGGCGAACGTATCGCGCAGATGGTGATTGCGCCGGTGACGCAGGGCGCATGGGATGTGGTGGACGCGTTGTCTGAAACCGCGCGCGGCGCCGGCGGCTTTGGCTCCACGGGCCGCGGCTAGTGGCGACAAGAAAGCTCGTTCCGGAGTGGAACTTCGGGGTGGGTTTGCCTAGATTGGCGCCGTGAGCTTCACCGACGACGAACGCCAGCGCTACGCGCGCCACATCCTGCTGAAGGAGATCGGCGGGCCGGGGCAGCAACGTTTGAAAGCCGCGAGCGCCGCCATCGTTGGCGCGGGAGGGCTTGGCGCGCCGGCGGCGCTCTATTTGGCCGCGGCTGGCGTTGGGCGTTTGCGGCTCATCGACGACGACACCGTGTCGCTCGACAATCTGCAGCGGCAAATCATCTTTCGCGATGCCGATGTCGGCGCGCCGAAAGTGGATCGGGCGCGCGCGGCGCTGGCGGCGCTCAATGACAACGTGGCCGTAGAGATCGAACGCCAGCGGCTGACGGAAGCCAACGCTGCGTACCTGCTGCAAGGCGCCGATGTCGTGCTTGATGGGACGGACGATTTTGAAACGCGCTTCGCGGTAAACGCCGCGGCGCGATCGCTCGGCGTGCCGCTTGTGTCTGGCGCTGTTGGCAGATGGGATGGGCAAGTCTCCGCATTTGCGCACGGCGGACCATGCTATCGCTGCTTCGTGCCTGAAGCGCCGCCGAACGCGGAGACGTGCTCACGCGTCGGTGTCGTCGGCGCACTGACGGGCGTTATCGGATCGATCATGGCGCTGGAAGCGATCAAGCTTGTCGTGCAAGCGGGTGAGCCGCTGATCGGCCGCGTGATGCTGTTCGACGGGTTGAACGGAGAGGCGCGCACAGTGGCGCTCAAGCGCGATCCCGCCTGCCCTGTGTGCGCCAATGAGTGAGAGTTGGGGGCCGTTGCTTGTCGCCGCGGCGCGGCGCGATCTGGACACGCGGACGCGTCTGGCTGCAAGCGGTGAACTCTTCAACGGCTACCATCCCGAGATGGAGGCCGTGCACGACGAAAACGCCGCGCTGCTCACGCGTGTCTTTGACGATATCGGCTGGCCCGGCCGCCGCGAGCATGGCGACGACGGCGCCGGCGCCGCGTTCTTGATCTTGCAGCACGCCATAGGCCATCCCGATTTGCAGCGCCGAGGCCTGACGCTCCTCCTCGACGCAATTCCCGAAGGCCAAGCCAATCCCTTGGACGCGGCCTACCTCTCCGACCGAATTTCCATCTTTGAAGGCGGCGCGCAAACCTTCGGCACGCAATTCGATTGGGACGCGAACGGTCAGCTGTCGCCAGCAACAGTGCGCGATCCTGAGACGTTGGACGAACGTCGCGCCAGCGTCGGCCTGCCGCCGATGGCCGAAACCATCGCGCATATGCGCGCCGACGCAGCGGCGGAAGGCGATACGGCGCCAACGGACCTAGCGGAACGGCGCGCTGCATACGACGCATGGGCGCGCAAAGTCGGCTGGCGCGCTTGACGGCGCGCCCGCGCCGCGCACTGTGGCGCGCGATGGAGGCGTGGACATGTTGCGGTGGATCATTGGTGGCGTGCTAGCGCTTATCGGCCTGGTCGCGATCGTCGGCGCCGGCGCGTACTTCACATTGAAGCGGCCTGACCTGCCTTATGAGACTCTCGCGGCGCAATATGAAAGCGCGGCGTCACGCTACGAAGATTTGCCCGGCGGCGTGCGCGTCCATTATCGCGATGAGGGCCAGCCGAACGGGCCGGTGCTGGTCCTGATTCACGGCTTTTCTGCTTCGGTGCATACATGGGAGCCGTGGGTGCAGCGGCTTGGCGAAGAGTACCGCATCATCTCGCTCGACCTGCCGGGCCACGGCCTGACGCGCGCACCGGCTGGTTATCAAGCGTCGATCGAAGCTTACCGCGATGTCGTGCATCAGTTTCTCGAAAAACGCGGCGTATCGGATTTTTCGCTCGCCGGCTCATCGATGGGCGGCAACGTCGCGTGGGAATACGCGCTGGAATATCCAGAGCAGGTGAATGCGCTCATCCTCGTCGATGCATCCGGTTGGGAAGATACACGCGCTGAAGCAGCGGAAGATCCGCCTGTCTTCAAGCTTTTGCGCAATCCGGTGCTTGGGCCGTTGCTGCGCGACTTGGATAGCACGCGGCTGACGCGGGGTGGCCTGGAAGCCGCGTTTGTGAACACCGCGCTTGTCGATGACGCAATGGTGACGCGCTACGTGCAGCTCTCGCGCGCGGCGGGGCATCGCGACATTCTCCTGCAAATGACGCTCGGCTTCCGCAACCGTCACTACGCAACGGCCGAGCGCCTGGCGGCGCTGCACATGCCAGTGCTGATCCTGACGGGCGATAGCGATCGGCTGGTTCCACCGGCTCACGCGCAGCAATTTCACGACGCCATCCCCGGCTCGCAATTGGTGACATTCGCCGACACGGGGCACCTTCCCCAGGAAGAGCGCCCAGATGAATCCGCGACCGCAGTGAGTGAGTTTCTGCATCGCGTGATTGAAGGCTCGGCGCTGGCGCCGCTGCCGGAAGTCGATTGCGATGTCGATGCGCGCTGCTGAGCTTCACGAGATCGTCGCACGCCGCAGCTAGGACATGAGACATGCTGATTGCCAGACGTGGATTGCTTGTGGCCGGCGCGAGCGCGGCGATGGCGCGACCCGCTTGGGCGCAGTCGCTATCGCAAGGCGCGTTCACGCATGGCGTCGCGTCCGGCGATCCGCTCGCGGAGGGCGTCATCATCTGGACGCGCTTTGTCGGCGGCGACGGGCGCATCGCCTGGGAAGTCGCCGAGGATGAGGCGTTCAACACGGTCACGGCGCGAGGCGAGGCGCAAGCCGGTCCCGCGAGCGATTATTGCGTGAAAGCCGACGTGCGCGGGCTGCAGCCAGGGCGCGCGTATTTCTATCGCTTTCTCTCCGGCTCCGGCCCTTCCCTCACCGGCCGCACGCGCACGGCGCCCGCGAATGCGGAATCGCTGAGCGTCGGGCTCGTCTCGTGCGCCAACTACGCATTCGGCTATTTCCACGCCTACGGGCACATGGCCGCCCGCGATGACATCGAGCTTGTTCTGCACACCGGCGATTACATCTACGAATATGGCTTCGACGAATATCCGCGCACGGAGCTCGCCGTTCCGGGCCGCGCCTTCGATCCTGACCACGAAATCGTGACGCTGGATGATTATTACCGGCGCTATCGGCAATATCACACCGATCCGAACTTGCTGGCGTTGCGCGCGGCGAAGCCGATTTCCGCGGTGTGGGACGATCACGAGGTCGCCAACGATTCCAGCAGTACGGGCGCCCAGAACCATCAGCGCACCGAAGGCGCGTACGTCGATCGCGTCGCCGCCGCGACGAAGGCGTATTTCGATTGGATGCCAATCCGGCGGCCAGAGTCGAACGGCCCGCGCGTCTATCGCACGCTTGAGTGGGGCGACTTGGCGCGCATCATTCTGCTCGACACGCGCATCATCGGCCGGGTGCGCCAACTGAATTATCAGCGCGCGCTCGGCCTGCATTTGCTCTCGGATGGCGCCGGGACACAAGCTGCCATCGAGGAGTTTCGCCGCACTCAGTTGCTCGATCCGGCGCGGACCTTGCTCGGCGCGGAGCAAGAGGCCTGGCTGGCGGAGACTTTGGCCTCGTCAAAACAGCGCGGACAAACTTGGCAAATCCTGGCGCAGCAAATCGTCGT
>JADLHI010000102.1 GCA_020848895.1 Hyphomonadaceae bacterium | reverse complement strand
CTTGGCAAAGCCGTCCGCGTCACGGGCTGACATGTCAGGCTGCTTTCAAGAACATTTCGTCGAGCCGCTCGTAGCCCATCTCCATGCCGTCGGTCATGCCGGTGGAGACGGCGCCGTCGCGCATTTCTTTCGACGCGAACTTCATGGTGCAGACGAGCGTCGTCACGCCGCTTTGCTCGCTCAGCTCAAGCGTGACGATGCACGGCTCGCTGACCGGCATCGTGCCGCCGATATCGCCCGGATCGTAATACTCTTCGTGCACCAGCTTCGACGGCTCGTTCACTTCAATAAACGTGCCGTGGAAGCCAAATTGCTTGCCGTCTTGCTGGCTCTTCCAGCGCCACTTGTATGCGCCGCCGACGCGAACATCCATGTCACACACCGGCATATCCCAGCCGGGCGGACCCAGTTGCCACTTCTGCACCAGGGCGGGCTTGGTGTGCGCATTCCACACCAATTGGCGCGGCGCATTGAACGTGCGGGTGACGCGAACCTCGCGATCGCTCGGCTGTGTGACTTCGATAGGCATTGTCTTATCCTTGAATTCTAGGTTGAGCCGCCCACTCAAGGAACGAGCGACCGCAATGAGCGCCGACATGACGTCAGTCTTTTCTTCGTTTGCGTTTCGTTGGCTTGGCTTGCAGCTCTTCCAGCAGCGCATCGAGGCGCAGGTAGTTCTGCTCGAAAATCTCGCGGTAGCGTTCGATCCAATCCACCGCCTCCTCCAATCTCTTGGTTTCCAGCCGGCGCGGACGCCGCTGCGCGTCGATATCGACGGAGATCAAGCCCGCGCGCTCCAGCACTTTGAGGTGCTTGGAAATCGCCGGCTGGCTCATCTCGAACGGCTCTGAGAGTTCCTGAACCGACGCCTCGCCGGTGGCCAACCGAGCCAGAATGGCCCGCCGCGTCGGGTCCGCGAGCGCGGCAAACGTGAGATCCAGGCGTTCAGAAGCTTGCATAACCGCTTTCTTTTATAACGTCATGGTTATATACAAAAGCGAAACCCACCGGTCAACCCCGGTTGTTCGGACAATTTAGTGTTTGAGAACGCCCGCGGCCTCAGCGCCGCGGCGGACGGTGATGTCCAGAATAATCGCGGCACCAGTGAGCAAGGCGAGCGCGATGGCGGCCGCGATATGCGTGTCGTCCTTATCCACGAACCAGGCGATCACACCGCAAACAGCCATCGCCACCCAGTAAGTGATGCCGATCCGCGCGTGACTCCAGCCGGAGAGGATTGCGATTTGGTAGATGTGCTCGGTGTGCCCGACCATCAGTGACCGCCCGCGCCGCACACGATCGATCAATGTCAGCAGCGCGTCGGCGAGCAGCGGAAAGAACAAAATCGGCGCCACCAGCGGCGACATGCCGGTCCGCGCGATCACGATGATGCATCCAAACGCCGCCAACGCGCCGGCAAACAGCGCGCCGGAATCCCCGGCGAACAGCCGCCCACTCGGAAAATTCCAAACTAGAAATCCCGCCAACGCGCCGGCGCCGCAAAGCGCGATGGCGCCGCCGCCGACTGAATTGCCGTCAAGCGCAATGACGCTGAGCGCGCATAATCCGACCGTCACCGAACCCATGGCCATGCCGTTGGCGCCATCCATGAAATTGACGACGTTAAGCAGCGTGAACACCCAGAGCGCCGTCCCGAAAAGCGCAACGACGAACGGCAGCGTCACGACGAGATCGCCGACGCGCAGCTCATCCACCACGCCGATCAGCCAAGCGGCGGCAATCGCCAGGGCCGAATAGACCGCAAACTTGAACTGGACGCTCAGCGCCCGCGCGTCGTCAACGAATCCGATCAACAGGAGCGGATAAGCAAACAAGGCCGACACCCACAGCATCGACACGCCCTGCGGGCTGATCTGGTGACGCCATTCAACCGAATAGAGGCTGAGAATAAGCATCGCCGCGCCGTAGCCGGCGCCAATGCCGATGCCACCGCTTGTCGGCGTCGGCGCGCGGTGCTGCTTGCGCTCCTCGTTGGGTGCGTCCACTGGGCCGATCCAGATCATGGCGCGGCACACAATGAGGCTGGTGAGAAACGCCACGGCGACGACGACTGTCAGGTCCAGGATCACGCGCCGCCTCTCTCCGCGCGGGGGCTAACGCACGCGGTAGCGGATGGTCAAGCGGCGCCGAACGTCGCGGCACGCACCCACCAATCACGGTTGCGTGCGGCGAGCGTCTCCGCCATCGCGCGCGCGTCTTCACCCATTTGGGTGAGTGCAAAACAGGTTGCGCCGCTGCCGGAGAGCGCAGCGCAAAGCGCGCGCGGATCGGCCCGCAGCGTTTGCAGCACGTCCCCAAGCTCCGGCATCAGCGACACGGCCGGCGCTTCAAGATCGTTGCCGTAAAGCGCGACCGCCGCGACGACGTCATCTGCACGCGCCCAATCGCGCGCGCCGCGCGGCTGGAACATTCCGCCCAGCGCCAGTTCATCGAACCGGCGATAGACGGCAGGGGTAGCGAGCGGCTTACCCGGATTGACCAGAACGCCATGAAGCGCGGGCGTGCGCATCGGCGCAACGGTCTCACCGGCGCCGGACATCCACGCTGAACGTTTGTGCAAACACACCGGCACGTCGGCGCCGAGCTTGGCTGCAAGCCTGCAAAGGTCTTCAAGCGGCAAGCCGATGGCCCAAAGCTCGTTCAGCGCCAGCAACGTCGCGGCTGCATCGGACGATCCGCCGCCAATGCCGGATGCGATCGGAAGATTTTTCTCAAGCTTGAGCGCGGCCCCGCGCATCGGATCGAGCAAGCGGGCCGCACGTAGAACAAGATTGTTCTCGTCCGCTTGCAACCCCGCCGCGAAGGGGCCGGTTATGGCGAGCGTCAACGTCTCGGCGTCTTGCGCCTCGATCCAATCGCCTTCGCTCGCGAACACCACCGCGCTCTGCAGCGGGTGATAGCCGTCCGCGCGCGGGCGCCCGACTTCGAGCGTCAGATTGATCTTCGCCGGAGCGAAGACACGCACACTCATCGGTTGACCGTCCGCGGCGCCGGCTCCGCGGGCAGGCCATTTTCGATCTTGGCGCGGAGCGCATCCGGGTTATCCGGGTTGAAGGTCAATGCGCGCTGCCATTGGAAACGCGCCTCGATGCGCCGATCCATGCGCCAGTACGCATCGCCCAAATGCTCATTGAGCGTTGCGTCCGCCGGCTCAAGCCGGACCGCCGCTTCAAGCCAATCGACAGCCTGCGAATAATCCCCAAGCCGGAAGTACGCCCAACCCAGACTATCGATGATGGCGCCCGACATCGGCCTGATCTCCGCCGCGCGGCGGATCATGGCCAATCCCTCTTGCAGATGCTCGCCGCGATCGACCCAGCTGTAGCCGAGATAGTTCAGCACATCGGGCTGCTCGGGCGAGAGTTCCAGCGCGCGCTGAAAGTCCGCCTCCGCCTCTGGCCAACGGCCAAGACGCTCACGTGACGCGCCGCGTGAGAAGTACGGCCGCCAGTCGTTCGGCTGCGCCGCGATGATTTCACTGTAGATTGGCTCTGCTTCGGCGAAACGGCTGGCGTTGCGATACATGTCCGCAAGCGTGCGGCGGGAGCGCACGTCTCCGGATTCGTCCGCCACCGCGCGCGCCAGCGCAATGGCGCCATCCTCGTCGCCGCTGTCATAGACCATCCACGCCTCAAGCGTGCGCGCGCTGGCGGCGTAAGGCGAGGCTGGACTGACTTCGCTCAACATCCGGCGCGCTGCAGCGACATGGCCAAGCTCCGCTTGCTGCTGCGCCAGCGCCAGACGCGCGCCGTCGAACGTAGGATCGAGCATCAGCGCCAGTGTAAGCGCAGCGAGGCTGTTGGCGTTGTCATGCTCCTGGCGAAAAATCGCGCTCATGCCGTAGACGGCCGCGGCGGCGCCGCGCGCCGGTGTGAGGCGTTCGATGGTCGTGGGCTGACCGGCGACGATCTGCGCGCGCATCGCAGCGAGCGCGGGATTGCCGCTATTGCCCTCGGCGCCGAGCAACGCCAGGGCCTGATCGCGCGCGCCTGTTCGCATCAGCAAGTCCGCGTGGCGCGCAACCCCGCCCGGCAGCCACAAGCCCCCGCGCGACGCCGCATCGTAGGCGGCGAGCGCTTCGGTTTGCTGGCCCGAATAATCCAGCACCATCGCTTGCTGATACGCGAACAGGCCGCCGTAGGGCCGGATTGACGCCAGTGGCGCAAGATCGGCGGCAATGTCGCCCGCATGGCCCTGGCCCGCGCGCGCCCAGTTGGCGACCATGCGCGCGAGCAATTCCTCGGACGCTGTGCCCTGCACCCGATCAAGCTCCGCACCGGCCTGCGCGTAACGCTGCGTAGCGAGCGCATCGGCGGCGCGCACGATGTAAGCGTAAGCGGGCGCATCGTCGCGATCAGCCATCCGGGCCGCGCGCCGTGCGCGCACGACGTCGCCCGAAGCAAGCGACGCCAACAGCGCGCCCTCGACAAGCGCCTGATCGCCAGGATTGCGCGCCAGCGCCGCGAAATAGCGATCGGCCGCGGCCGCATGATCGGATCGCGCATTCGCAACACGTCCGATCAGGAAGTCGGCATAAGCACGCGATTCCTGCGCCGGAGTCGCCGGCGCTGTCGCGCACGCGGCGAGACAGAGGCCAGCCGCCAGCGCGGCAAGACGGCGCATTTTAGAGATCGTCCCGCTGCGCCGGCCCTTCCGGCAACGACACTTGCGGCAATTGCTGCTGGCGCGGCGCCGGCGCCGTCAGACCGCGCGCGATCTTTTGCTCGATATCGCGCCGGCGAATAGCGTCAGGGCGCGCCTCAAGCGCACGCCGCCAAGTCGCGCGCGCATCGTCACGCCGGTTCAACCGCCAATAGACGTCGCCGAGGTGATCGAGGATTTCCGAATTCGGATCGTTGGCGGAGAGATCGTTGGCCCGCTCAATCAGCGCCCGCGCCTGATCGAAGTGGCCGTAAAGATAATAGGCCCAGCCCAAGCTATCGATGACGGCGTAGTCGGTCTGCCCGTAATTGAACCCGCGCCACAGCAGGCGATAGCCTTCCTCCAACCCTTGCGGGCGTTGGATCAGCGCATAGCCAAGCGCGTTGAGACGCATCACTGAATCCGGCTGCTCGGCAAACAGCGAGCGCGCCATGGCGATGCCGTCGTTCCACGCCGCCGGATCGTCCATGAG
>JADLHI010000101.1 GCA_020848895.1 Hyphomonadaceae bacterium | reverse complement strand
TGCTTGAAGCGCGCGGAGGTGAGCGCATCGTACACCGGCATGATCGCGCCGCCTGGATAGCCGAACACAAGCTCAACGCCCTGCCGCTCAAGCGCTTCGACGACGAGTCGAGCGCCGGTGACGGTTGCGGGCGTTGCGTCTTGCTTCGGCAGGGTAGAGGCGGCGGTGGTCATGTCGCTCAGGCGTTCGTCGGTTGCTTCAGCCAGGCCATGCGCGAACGCAGCTCGGCGCCGGTCTTTTCGATCGGGTGATTGCGGTCGGCGTTGAGCATCGCGGTGTAGCGCGGCTTGCCGGCCTGGTTTTCGAGGATCCAATCGCGCGCGAAATTGCCGGACTGGATGTCCTTCAGCACTTCGCGCATACGGCCGCGCGTTTCTTCGGTGATGATGCGCGGGCCGGAAGCGACGGCGCCGTACTTCGCGGTCTCGGAGATGAAGTCGTGCATCTTTGAGATGCCGCCTTCGTAGAAGAGATCGACGATGAGCTTCAGCTCATGCATGCATTCGAAGTAGGCGACTTCGGGCTGATAGCCGGCATCGACCAAGGTCTGATAGCCGGCCATGACCAGCTCCTTGGCGCCGCCGCAGAGTACGGCTTGTTCGCCGAAGAGATCGGTTTCGGTTTCCTCCGCGAACGTGGTTTCGATGAGGCCGCCGGCGGCGCCGCCAATGCCCTTGGCGTAGGCCATGGCGCGTTGGCGCGCGGTTTCGGTGGCGTCCTGATGCACGGCAAAGAGTGCGGGCACGCCGCGGCCGCGGATGAACTCGCGGCGCACGAGATCGCCTGGACCTTTCGGCGCCACGAGCACAACGTCCATGTCGGCGCGCGGTTTGACGCGGCCGTAATGGATCGAGAAGCCGTGCGCGAAGAGCAGCGTTGAGCCTTTCTTCGCGTGCGGTGCGATCACCTCGTTCCAGATCGCTTCCTGAGCCATGTCGGGCGTGAGGAAAGCAATCAGGTCGGCGCCATCGACAGCTTCCGAGGGTTCGGCGGTTTCGATCTTGTCAGCGCGGGCGTTGGTCCAGCCTTTGCCGCCCTTGCGCACGCCGGCGACCACATCGTAGCCGCTGTCACGCAAATTCTGCGCGTGCGCACGGCCCTGGCTGCCGTAACCGAGCACGGCGATGCGCCGATCCTCCAGCGCGGCCGCGCTCACATCATCTTCGCCATAGACTTTCATCACGAGGCCTCGTGTTCGGGCCGGCGTTGCGCCGGCGGTGGATTGAGAATGGTGACCGCGCCTTGCGACGCCGAAGAGACCAGCGCCGCGTATTTCGCGAACACGCCAGTGGGGGCTTCGCGGTGCGGCGGGTTTGGCGTGCGCGTTGAGAGATCGGCGCGGGTTTCGATGCGGCGCGTCGCGACATCAATGGCGATGATGTCGCCGTCGCGCAGCAATGCGATCGGGCCGCCGGCGGCCGCTTCTGGTGAGACGTGGCCGGCGACGAAGCCGTAAGAGGCGCCCGAGAAGCGGCCGTCGGTGATCAGGGCGACGTTCCGGACGCCGCGACCCTTGAGCGCCGCCGTTACTTGCAGCATTTCGCGCATGCCGGGGCCGCCGCGCGGCCCCTCGTAGCGGATGACAATGACGTCGCCTTCGCTGATCGCGCCGCGCTGAACGGCGTCGAACGAAGCTTCTTCGCTATCGAACACGCGGGCTGGGCCTTCGAAGCGCGCAGTGTCATGGCCGACAAGTTTGATCACCGCGCCATCGGGGGCGATGTTGCCGTAGATCACGGCGTAAGAACCGCGCGGCATCACTGGCGCGCCAAAATCGCGAATGACTTGCTGGCTTGGCGTTTCGACGGCTTCGCGCGCTTCGACGAAAAGCGAACGGCCGGAGACCGTGGGCGTATCGATGATCTTCCCGGCCTGCATCAGGCGTTGCAGCACCAGGCGCGTGCCGCCGGCCTGAAAGAGGTGATGCGCCAGGAATTGTCCGCCTGGTCTCAAGTCGCAGATGACCGGTGCGGTTTCGCAGGCGGCGTTGCAGTCCTCGACGCCGAACGGCACGCCAGCTTCAGCGGCGATCGCCACCAGGTGCAGCACCGCGTTGGTCGAGCCGCCGCTGGCGGAGACAGCGATGGCGGCGTTACGCAGTGAATCCGCGGTGATGAAGCGGCGCGCCGTGAAGCCGCGCTGCGTGAGATCTACCGCGATCCGGCCGCAGCGTTCGGCCTCGGCGGGCTTATCGCTGTGCACCGCGGGTACATCGTTGGCGCCCGCCGGCGAGAGGCCCATTGCGGTCAGCGCCATGGCCATGGTGTTGGCGGTGAATTGCCCGCCGCATGCGCCGGCGCCGGGACAAGCGGCGCTTTCCACTTGGCGCAAACCGGCATCATCCAACGAACCGGCGCCATGCGCGCCGATGGCTTCGAAGACTTCTTGGATGGAGATGTCTTTGCCGGCGTGGCGGCCGGGCATGATGGTGCCGCCGTAGAGAATGCAACCGGGCAGATCCATGCGCGCCAGCGCCATCGCGGCGGCAGGGATGGTTTTGTCGCAGCCGACGATGCAGACGACGCCGTCGAGCTGATGGCCTTGCACGGCGAGTTCGATGGAATCGGCAATGGTTTCGCGGGAAATCAGCGAGGCTTTCATGCCCGGCGTGCCCATCGAAATGCCGTCGGTGACCATGATGGTGTTGAAATCGATCGGCACGCCGCCGGCCTCGCGCACGCCGCGGCGCACGTGCTCGGCCAGGCCGCCGAGATGCATGTTGCAAGGCGTGACCGACGACCACGTGTTCACGACCGCGATCAGCGGGCGCTGGAAATCCTGATCATCCAGGCCCGCGGCGCGCAGATAGGAGCGCGCGGCGGCGCGGTTTGCGCCCTGCGTAACAGCAGCGCTGCGCAGCTTGGGTGGCGGAGAGGAGGGCGGGTCTTCGTTCATATCGGTCCGGTTCAGCCGGACCGCAGGCAACAAAAAACCCCGCTGCCTTTCGGAGCGGGGTGATGCTTGCGGTCCTGATTTTGTTCGTCAGGTCACATGCAGCAACGCCGCTCCGGGCTTAAGAATAAGCGCGAGCGAGCTAAGGAGCGATACGACTACGAGAATAAGCGAGAAGACGCGCACGTCCGCGATCGCCTCAACGGCGAGTTCGGCAGGCGTAATGGCGCGCGCGCGGTTCACGTTCAAATTGCTCCTGCACAAATAGACGCACAGCTTGTGGATGAGCGCAACGAAAAAATCTCGCAAGTGCAGCAACGCGAGTCGATGATGCAGCGCGCAAGCAACACGAGCGGCATGCGGAGTGCGATCTGCACAATAATTGCGCAACCGCTTGGTCGGTGATGCTAAGGAGCGTGCGTGCCGCATGATCCCGAAACCGAGAAGCTGCTCGACGCGGCCAAGCGCGCTTATGCCGGCGGCGACAAGCCGGGCGCGGCCACGCTCGCGCGACAGGTGTTGTTGCGGCGGCCGGGCGACGCGACGGCGCTGCAGATATTGGGGGTGGTGGCGCTCGACACAGGCGACGCGGCGTCAGCTCGGCCTCATCTTGAGGCCTCCAACGCAGCACGGCCGAACGCTGTCACTCTTAATATGATCGGCGTTGCCGCTGGCCGGCTAGGCGACGCCGCAGCGGCGCGGGCCGCCTTCACACGCGCGGGGAAGATGGGTCTGGCCGATGGGTGGCGCAATCTTGGCGTCACCGAGAAAGGCGAAGCGCAGATCGCGGCCTATCGTAAGGCCATCGAGATCGCGCCGAGCGACGTGGCTTCTCACGCGGGCTTGGCGCAGGCGTTAGAGGCGCGCCACGACCTTGCGGGGGCCAAGACGCACGCGGGCGAAGCGTTACGGTTGGACCCAAGCAATGCGATTGCGCGTCTGGCGCTGGCGCGGGTGTTGCTGCGCGAGAAGGACTTCGCGGGCGCCGAGGCTGCGCTCGATCCGATCGTCCAATCGGCGCGAACGCCGGCGGAGTTGCGCGTGCAGGCGCTGGGCCTTGTGGGCGATGCGCGCGATCGGCGCGATGATGCGCGTGGCGCGTTCCAGGCGTTCGCTGCCGCCAACCAAATTTCGCTTCAGCTTCACGGCGCCTGGCTCAACGCCAGCGAGCGGCTTTATCATCCCGCGAGCATCCGGCGGATGCAGGAGA
>JADLHI010000100.1 GCA_020848895.1 Hyphomonadaceae bacterium | reverse complement strand
CTGTTCATGGTGCTTGCGTACGGCCTGTTCGGGGTGCTCGCGTGCGTCGCCTTGGCGATCAACATCGCGATGATTATCGCGGTGATGTCGATCACCGGCGCGACGCTGAGTCTGCCGGGCATCGCCGGCCTCGTGCTCACTATGGGTATGGCGGTCGACGCCAACGTGCTGATCTACGAGCGCATGCGCGAAGAGCAGGCGAACGGGCGAGGTCCGGCGCTTGCGATAGACGCAGGTTTTGCACGCGCGCTGGTGACCATCATCGACAGCCACGTGACGCAGATCGGGGTGGCGCTCATTCTGTTCTGGTTCGGACACGGGCCGGTGCGCGGCTTTGCCTGGACGCTCTCCATCGGCGTTGTCACCTCGGTGATCACCGCAACGCTTGTCACCCAATTCTTTATCGCCATTTGGTTCCGCCTGGTGCGGCCCAAAAAGCTGCCGATTTGACGGAGACCTGACTTATGGCTTGGCCGCTCGTCAAACTCATCCCGAAGAAGACGCACTTTGGCTTCGTGCGCTTTGCCTTCTTCGCTTCGTTCGTCTCGATCGCGCTGGTGCTGGCGTCGTTCGGCTCGATGATCTCCGCCGGCTATCGGGCGAGCCCGATCGCGCTTTATGAGCAAGCGACAGGTTCGCCGCTTGACCGCGTGGGCGCGGTGCTCAATCGCGGCTTCAATCTGGGCATCGATTTCACAGGCGGCACGCTGCTTGAGATTCACGCGCCGGAGCCGATCAACATCGAGCACCTGCGCGAAGTGATGCATCCGCTCGATACACGCGAAATTCAGGTGCAGGGCTTCCAGGACCCGCACAACGCCATGGTGCGTCTGCCGCCGCAGGAAACCGAGGGCGATGCTGCAATGGAGCGCGCGCGCGCCGCCATTCAAGAAGCGGTGCCGGGCGTCACTTTCGGGCGCGCCGAAGCGGTCGGCCCGAAAGTGTCGGGTGAGCTTTTCATCAACAGTCTCATTTCGCTCGGCCTCGCGATGATTCTGGTCATGGCCTATATCTGGCTGCGTTTTGACTTCCAGTTCGGTGTCGGCGCGGTGCTTTCGTTGTTCCATGACGCCATCCTGACGCTCGGGATTTTCTCGTTCTTCCGCATCGAATTCACGCTGCCGGTCATCGCCGCGCTGTTGACCGTGATCGGCTATTCGATGAACGACACCGTCGTCGTGTTCGACCGGATGCGGGAGAATTTCCGTAAGTACAAACAGATGCCGCCCGGCGAAGTCATCGATCTTTCGATCAACGAAACGCTCTCGCGCACGATGATGACGATCGGAACGGTGCTGATTGCTTCGCTCGCGCTCTATATTTGGGGTGGCGAAACGATGCGGGCTTTTGCAATTTGCATGTTGTTCGGAACCGTGGTCGCCACGTATTCATCGATTTACATCGCGGCGCCGGCGCTGCCGATGTTCGGCGATCGTCCGGGCCGGCCGACCAAACCCAAGTCGGGTTTGATGGCTCGTGGCGCCGCCTCGGAATAGGGGAGGGCAAATGGCCTGGTTTCTGAGCAATCTTCGTTACGTCGCGTGGACCGGTGTCGTCGTCGCGGTGTTGCTGCTGATTTACTTCGCCATGGGCGTGGCGGGTTATGCGTTCGCCGATAGCGCGTTCTGGGAAGCGGTGCTGCGCTGGGGTCACGTGCTCGTGGCGATCATGTGGATCGGGCATCTCTATTATTTCAACTTCACGCAAATCCCCAACATGCCGAAGATTCCGGATGAGCAGAAACCGGCTGTCGCCAAGGTGATTGCGCCGGCGGCGCTCTTCTGGTTTCGCTGGGGTGCGATGGCGACGCTGGCGACGGGTCTGCTGCTGGCGTGGAACCAGGGCTATCTGCTGCAAGCTTTGTCGCTCGGCCTCCTCGACGGCGTGCCGAAGCACACCTTGATCGGCATCGGCATGTGGCTGGCGATCATCATGTGGTTCAACGTCTGGTTCATCATCTGGCCGAACCAGCAAAAGGCGCTGAACATCGACAACAAGTATCCGAACCTGGAAGCGGCGGCGAAGGCCGCGGCCGGCAAGACGGCGATGCTGTTCTCGCGCACCAACACCTTCCTCTCGGCGCCAATGCTGGTGGCGATGACGGGCGCGAGCACTTTGTTCTGAATTGAAGGCAGTGGGCAGTAGGCAGTAGGGAATGGGGCGTTCGCTCAACCCATTGCCGACTGCCCATTGCCTACTGCCCCAAATGATCTCGACACTCTTGTTCGCCGCGTCGACGAGGATCGTTGGCTTGCGGCGCGGTTTGCGCCGCCGCTGGTGCGTGAGCGGCTGATTGCGATCTATGCGGTGAACTATGAGATCGCGCGGACGGCGGAAACCGTGCGCGAAGAAGGCTTAGGCGCGATCCGGTTTGAATGGTGGCGTGAAGGACTTGAAGAGATCTTTCTCGGCAAGACGCCGCGCGACCATCCCGCTCTCGAAGCCTTGAGCCGCACGTTGAAGGATCGCGGCGCAGCCGTGGCGCTGCAGGAGATGGTTGGCGCCCGGGCAGTTGATTTCGGCGCGCAGCCGTTCGCGACGTGGGGCGATGTCGACGATTATCTCGACGCTACCGCCGGCGTGCTGATGCAAGTCAGCATCGATCAGTGCGAAGCGCCGGCGCCGGCTGCGTTTGTCAAAGCCGCTGGGCGCGCGTGGGGGTACACGGGATTGCTGCGCGCGGCGGCGTTTTGGCGGG
>JADLHI010000099.1 GCA_020848895.1 Hyphomonadaceae bacterium | reverse complement strand
GATGGAAGCCGCCAGCGCCGGAAGCCATCGTCATGCCGGCGTGGCCGCCGAAGCGCGCCGAAAATCTAGCAATGGAGGCCGCGATGAACTAAACGTGCATCCGGACGCCAAGATGGGATCCGGTCAATCCGGTCATTCGCTCCGTCCGTGATGCGAAAGAAACGCGGGCCATTCCAGTGGGTGCCGGTGATGGCGCGCGCAATAGCGGTTAGGGATGCGAATGGTTTGCCGTCATAGAGGAAGCCCGTGTCGGTAACGGTCACCGCGTGGCGCACCCCGTTCCACTTCCGCACCAGAACGCTGCCGGGCTTTGCCCGATCGGCGGGCGCGGGCGTAAAATTTCGGTCCGCATCGAAGCGTGGCGCTAGATCATCGAGCTTGCGTCGAAGCGTTTGGCTGAGGCCGCCATGTGCACGCGCTTGCAGGTGGTACGACAGCGCACGCACGAGGAGGGCGCGCGAGCGATGGCACGGCGGGGCCAGCTTCAGATGCTTTAGCCAAAGTTCGCGCGCCTGATCCAGCGACAGCGCGTTGAAGTCAATCGGCGCCATCACGAGTGCTGGCCCAATTTCGCTAGAACCTCTGCTGCCCGCGACAATGTGCCGAGATCGGAGGCAATTTCCGCTATGTGTCGAGCAGCCGTCGCATTGGCTTGGCGCTGCTCGTTTACGACGAGATCATTGCCTTCCTCGACCAGTACGCCCATTCGTTCCCAGACGAGTTCAAGAGCGCTGCGAATTTCGGTCGATGAGCTCATCGCGCACCACCGATCTTGTAGACGCGCTCATTTCCCGACTTCGTTGAAATGATACTGAGGCCGCACTGCTTTTTCAGGTTTCCGGACATCGCGCCCCACACGGAATGGGGCTGCCACCCGGTCAGTGCTGCGAGTTGCGCGATGGTTGCGCCTTTAGGCGCGCGTAGGGCCAATGCGATCTTATCAAGTTTGCTCGATGCGGGTTTTGGCGCTGCTTTCCGCTGTTTGGTAGTTTGTTTGGCCATGTCGCCACTCCTTGGCCGACCCGGCGCCGGCACGAACGCAAGCCCCGACAAAGCGAGGCGCAATGCGGGAGAGGAGGGGGCGTCTAAGTTAGCAGAAGGTCCTTGTTGCAGTGCGACATGCGCGTTTCATGCAACCATGAACGCTCTCTTACGCGATGAAGTCCAGCGCGCAGCGCAAGAATTCTGGCCGACCGCTTTGGCGCAGAAAGAGCCATTCAGCTTTGCGGCGAAAGCCGAGCGAGCGGACATTCATTTCAAGGTGTGAAGTGGCCGCCCGCCGTCTGACGCGTTGAGGCAAGAGTAGACGGGCAAACAACGCCAGCTGGGCCAGGAGCGGCCTCATCCGCAGTCGCGCAGGTGCACGACCCCATGTGGATGCGTTGACGCGCGAGATCGAGCGTTGGCTCTGTGATCACTACGATGCAAAGAGCGGCGATGACGTCAGTTCACCTGCAGCGCAACCTCCGCGCCCGGTGGAATAGCATCGGTCTCTGCAGTTGGCGTCGCGCGCGCCTCGCGCTGGGCATCGTGAGAGCGAATGGCGTTATCGATGTCGCGATCGAGCAAGCCATACGTATCCTTCAGTTCGCGCCAGGTCGGCGTGCGCCGCTCGCCATTGATCTCCACCGGATGGACGGTCATTCGAATCTCACGCGTTTGGCTTGCGCGCCCTTGAGCTAGGATGTCGCCGCGATCAAGAGGCGGCTCCGGCGTGAGAACCGCGATCACAGCCGCAATGATGGCAAGCACCAACAATGACGCAGGCGCCCAATGCTGTCGCAGTACCGATTGCGGGCGAGGCTCATCGAAGTTCACACTCATCGCTGGTCTCCGGTCAGGCGTGGGACAATGAGCTCGTCGAAAATGCGTGCGCTGAGCCGCGTTGCCAATGACCCGCCGGGGCCGTCGCGGTCCACAACGCCGCCCTGGATATTAACCGCCACGACGTAGGCGCGCTGCGGTCTTTGATCGCCGTTCAATGCCATTCCAGAGGCGTCAACGGCGATGGAGCCCGGGTACACAGCGGCGACAAAGACGAAAACCTTGCCGTACATCATGCGTTCACCCTCATTGGGGCGCTGAACCCGGAAGATTCGACCACGAAAAACCTCAAAGCGTTCTTCACGCTCGTCACGGTATCGAGTGTTCTCTCGAAGCAATCGCCGAATAACGCTTTCAACATTTGAGCCGGTCGCCCCGATTGCCGCGTACGCCACCGGATCGGCCACCAGCGCTTGCTGCACCGGTAGCTGATTGTTTTGCTCCACAGCCAAAGTTCGCGTGCCGGCCTGTATGGCCAGATTGCCGTCGCGGTCGAGCACCAGTCGATTCAGTCTGATGAGCACGTCCAGAGCACGCGAGTCTGCAGAGAAGATCAAACGCGGTATCGCCGGGGTGCCTGTTTTCGAGAACAAGCCAAGCACGGTGTTGCGTGCACGAAGCCTCTCGCGCACCCCGTTCAACCGGCGCGATGTTTCGCTGAAAGCCCGCGCTGTGCCGTCCGAATGTGTAACCAGTGTCAGTGCGTGGGTGAGACGTTGGCGTGCCTCTGGGCGCATGCGGATACTGGTGGGTGGCACAGGCGCGTTGGGGGCAGAGGCGAAAATGCGCGCTTCCACCGCAGCACCGGTGACCAAGCGCGTATAGGATTGCGCCAGCGTGACATTGGTCCAGGTGGCGTCGCCGCCCCCGATCATGACTGGCAAGGCATCGCTCTCGAACTCAAAATCGCGATCGAGGCGGAAGTTTTCGCGTTGCGGCGTGACGCCGCCGAAGGCGCAAGGGTCAGCGAGGCTGTAAAGGGTGAAGACCTCTCGCCAAATATAGACGTTGCGAATGTCATCGCCGAGCCGGGTTTGACCGCGTGCACACCGCTCGGCTTCTCCTTCCTCGTCCTGTTCTTCGGGCGATTCATAGTCGATGCCGAACAACGTCGAAAGATTGCGGTGCCATCGCATGTTGACGACGTTGCTGGTCGCCCGAGTGAAGACTGTGCGCCCTCCCGTCATTGTCTCATAAGCGGTGAGGGGGCGCGTCTGTTGGACGCTGCCCGACAATGCGTAGGCGCCAGGCGTCGGCACGGGGCGTGCGCCATTGTGAGCGGTGGCAAGCAGCATCAATGACGCGGCGTAGCGATTGTTCGATGTGCGTAAATAGCAATTGAAGTCGCAGGGACCGCTATTGCTGTCACCGAGTGTATTATTGGGCCGGAACCCCACGCCCAAAAGCGTTTCAAGCTGCTCGCCAGTGCCAGGTTCAAGCAAAACGAGGCTGCCAAGCTCCGGCCGAGACTGCAAAATCGCCGCCGTGACGAGAGGCTTGGCGGCTGAGCCTACGAGCAACGGTCGGAAGTTCACGTCCAGCACTGGTTCGCGTGTTTGGCGCGGATCAGTTGTCTCATCTGGATGATGTTGATCTGATCCAAGGGCAAGAATGTCGCCGGTGACGGCATCCATGATCGTGACCCCGACATCATACTCATTGTCGAGATAGGCATCATTCTCGGCCAAATAGGCCGGGATCATCGCCTGCAACGCAGCCTGCATGGGACCATCAATGGTGAGGCGCAGGTCCTCGTCCGTTGGCGGCAGGGGATCGCCGCGTTGGGCGTTGCGCGCCTCACTCGCTATGACTGCGTCCATCGCGTGCTCGACCGCGCGCGCAATCTCTTCGGTCGCCGGCGCGCGCTCGCGCTCGCGACCCCAAGGCCGCGTGCGCGAAATCTCTGGCGCGCTCGTCAGATAGTCAGTCAGCCGTAATTCTTGATCGATGCCGCCGGCTTTGCTGCGAATGCGCAGCACCCCTTGTGGCGGTATCGCAACGCGTGTTTCAGGCTCCACCAATTCATCGTCGACGAAGACCTCATAAAAGCGATCGTCGAGCGCGGTCACCACGGGCGTCGGTCCCCATGCCATGAGATCGGCAATCGGGAGCCCCAAGCCGCTGCCGGGGCCTTCTTGAATACGCACGACGGTGCCTTCAACACGTCCGTTGGCGCCAAACACGTTGAAGCGCCGACGTGTGGCGTCGGACATCGGCGCATCGAACGCCGGTGGGGACAGAACGATTTCGCCCAACGTGCCGCGAAGCAGACTCACTGTGACTGTTGGCGCTGAAGTTCGAAATAGGATGTCGCCGCTCCAGGTGCGGGGCAGCGAATTGGGTAGCGCGATCGTGTGAGCAGAAGCATCTAGACTTTTTATTTGCCAGTTCTCGACCCGCCAGATGTCCGAGTTCAGCATATCTTCGGAAAGATAGGAGCGCCGTTGAAAGGCGCGCACCGCTGGGATGTCGCGCGCAGCCGCGCTCAACTGAATATATGGGCTCTCGGCGCCAGTTTCCGCACCCGGATTCGGCTGGGTGACTTCAAGCCAACCTCTTTGAATGAAGAGTTCGACGATGCGGTTATAGCCGCGCGCAATCTGTTCGCGTTCGCTTTGGCTTTGACGCGCCGACGGCGGCGCCAACACCAACAAGGCGATGACGACGCCGAGTGCAAATATAAACGATGCCGGCTCGAGTGCAGAACGCGGCCGTGGGGCGTCGGTGTCGCTCATTGATCCCGCACTCCGAGGGAAGCAATTGCGAGCGCAAAAAGCGCCCATGCTTCTGCAACATCGCTCATCGAGCGCACGCTTAGGAGATAGACGTTTGACCGGATCCCATCTTGGCGTCCGGATGCACGTTTAGTTCATCGCGGCCTCCATTGCTAGATTTTCGGCGCGCTTCGGCGGCCACGCCGGCATGACGATGGCTTCCGGCGCTGGCGGCTTCCATC
>JADLHI010000498.1 GCA_020848895.1 Hyphomonadaceae bacterium | reverse complement strand
TCAAGCTGCTCTATGTAGCGGGCCATGTCCTCGTCATCCTCGGCGAGGGAATCGATGTTCTTGACCCAGTCCTCTGACTCCTTCTCGAGGTCCCTGTGATCGACGGTGCGATCGAGGTACTGCTCAAGCCGCTCGAGCAGGGCGAGAGCCGCCTTGGGTGAAGGGGTGTTGTGCACGTAGTGGGGAACCGAGGCCCAGATTGAAAGCGTCGGAATCTCCACCGACTCAGCCGCGACCGCGAGCACTGAAAGGATGCCCACCGGCCCTTCATAGGTGCTTCGCTCTACCTTCGGCAGTTCGCGCAGCTTGTCATTGTCGCTGCTGGCGAAGATCGCGATCGGCCTCGTGTGCGGAACATCGGCGAGCATCGATCCGACCGTAATGACCTTTTCGATTTCGAGTTCTTCGATCATTCCGAGAATCTCGGAGGTGAATTGCTTCCAGTTCCTCGCGGGCTCGGTACCGCTGAGCACATAGACCGCGCCCTTAGAGGGCCTGGCCGGTCCGGAAATGAGCACGGTCGGCCACTCGATCTCCCGCTGGCCGTTCTCGCCAATCTCGACGGTCGGCCGATTGAACTGGTAATCGAAATAGTGTTCAGAATCGACTTCGAAAATCGTCTCGAGATTGAGGGCTTCAACAAGATGCGAAACCGCACGAGAGGCCGCCTCGCCAGCGTCGTTCCAGCCTTCGAAAGCGGCAATCAGAATCCTCTCCGTGCCGTCATTCTCAGAACTCGCCATTCGAACCTCCCGCATACAGGATATGACCCGCTCCGAAAGTCGCTCGCAGGCTCCGCCTAGACTCTGGATGTGACTTCCTCTCTCCCTGCCGCCGTGCTTTGGGATCTCGACGGCACTCTCGTCGACACCGAGCCCTATTGGGCCATTGCCGAAGCGAGTCTCGTGCGCGAGTTCAACGGCGAGTGGAGCAAGTCGGACGGGCTTGAACTTATCGGAGCAGGACTGCTGACTACCGCTTCGAAGCTGCAATCCAGGGGAGTGGACCTGGATCCCGAGGAGATCGTTGCTCGACTCACGAGTTCTGTGCTTGAGCAGTCGCGGGCCGCGGTTCCGTGGCGGCCGGGGGCACTCGAGTTGCTCCTTTCCCTGCGCGAGTGGGGAGTTCCAACCGCCCTCGTCACCATGTCCCGCCGGCCATTTGCCGAGTTCGTAGCAGGTTCAACCGGTTCGGTGCTGTTCGACGCGATCGTCACGGGGGAGGACGTCTCAATGCCAAAGCCCAACCCGGAGGCATACCTGCGCGGGGCGAGCCTGCTCGGGGTGGAGCCTCAGGACTCGATAGTTCTGGAGGATTCGATCCCTGGCGTCATGTCTGGCCGGGCGGCCTCGGCGACTGTTATCGGCATCCCTGCTCACGTCGATCTCGGAGATTTCGATGACATAGTCAT
>JADLHI010000098.1 GCA_020848895.1 Hyphomonadaceae bacterium | reverse complement strand
GGTCGAGGGTCTCTACTTCGCCGGCGATCAATACGGCGCGCGGTTGTGGGGCGGCGGCGTCGACGGCGCTTCGCTCTCGGCGGTGATGTGCGTCGATGCGATCACCGGCTCGCAGCGGGAAGAAGGCGTCTTTCCCGAATTCCATCGCGGCATTCCAGCCGTCGCAGCGTAGGCGGGCGAGCGATGAGCGGGACTCGCGGCAAGACTGCTATCGTCGGGATCGGCGAGATCCCAACCGGCAGACATGCCGAGCGGCGCAACCATGTCTGGGCCTATGATTTTGTCGAGCATCGCACCCATGACGGCAGAAAATGCGGATGCTTTGCGTGGTCGACGAATATACGCGCGAGGCGCTGGCGATCCGCGTGGCGCGACAGCTCAGGTCAAGCGATGTCATCGACGTGCTGGCTGATCTGATGCTGACGCGGGGCGCGCCCGAGCATGTGCGCAGCGACAATGGCAGCGAGTTCGCTGCCACGGCAGTGCGTGAGTGGATCGCCGGCGTCGGCTCGAAGACGGCTTTCATCGAGCCGGGTTCACCATGGGAAAATGGCCATGTTGAATCGTTCAATGGGAAACCGCGCGACGAGCTGCTGAACGGAGAGATTTTCTACACGCTCCGCGAAGCCCAGGTGCTGATCGAAGCGCGGCGCAGGCATTTCAACGCGATGCGCCCGCATGGATCGCTGGGATGGAAGCCGCCAGCGCCGAAAGCCATCGTCATGCCGGCGTGGCCAGCGAAGCGCGCCGAAAATCTAGCAATGGAGGCCGCGATGAACTAAACGTGCATCCGGACGCCAAGATGGGATCCGGTCAAACCCTCGGGCCATTGCGTGGGCGTTACGACTTCATCCGGATCGTAGGTGCAGGAGACTGTCACAATCCTCAGGGCGCTTGGCGGATGAGACTGGAATACGTCCGACAGCTCGGTTGCGGTTGCGGGATCAGCGTCAACTGACCAGCTTCAACCAACCACGAACTTTGCACCAGGCCCGAAATGGCTAGCGGAGTTCCTTCGGTGCGGTCGAAGCTGTCGGCTTCTGAACATGGAAAATACACCGCCTCGAAGAGAACACACTCGCCGTTCTGCAACTCGGATTCGAACCAAGGTCGCACGCTAACCTCGGTGCTCAAAGTTTGACCGGGATCGAGTTCTACCACGCGATTCCCCGCAGGCAGCACTTCGCCAGTTCGCTTCTCGCGACCATCGGCGTCAAAGACCCTAAATCCGAGAGCATGCTCCCGAGTCGGGAAGCTGGCGGCCCAAAAGCACATAGCCTCATCCCCGGTGTTTCGCAGGTCGAGCCGGACCGCCGCACCAGCCAACTGCGCCCGCGCCTGCACGACCCGCAGCGGGCCGGGAAATTGCTCCGTACTGGGTCCACCGCCTGTGTCCCAAGTTGGTTGTTCGCACCCAGCCAATAGGATCGCGATCGAAAAGCAAAGGGTCCGCAACGGAGCCGCGTTCTTCATGGGCAGGTGCTCGACATGGTCTGAACGGCACAGCGTAAAGCGTCCGCCTGATTTAAGAGCCGTTCTGTGCCGAACTGCTCGCGGTAGGCGTTGATACCGGCTGCTCCGTACGCTCCCTCGAATGACGCGCTGACTCCGCCATTAGGATTCTCGATGAAAAACGGGCGCTCACGCGCCATGTTCGCGCCACCGTGACCGCCTTCGTGAATGAGAGTGCCAACGCGCGCCATACCAACGCGCTCACGCCCCGCGTTTCCAAAATAACGGTCGTAGATGCTCACCGTTCGAGATCCCGGCGCTGGAACGGATGCGTAGGCGTCGCCTCCGCCAGAACCCGCAATAACGGCGCGGGTGTCAGGCGAGTCTAACCAGTCCGCTGCGGCACCCGCCGCATCTGCTACACGGCCCACATTTTCTGCCGTAGCCGAGCCGCGTCCGTAGACTCGCTCGAACGCCCTTCGAGTCTCTCTCGTTTCTCGATTGTTGCGGCCGGAGGCAAGGTTGTCGAGCCGTCGTTGAGTGTTTCTGAGCGCAGCCGATGCGGCCTGTGCGTCTCGCGTAACGGTATCGCAGCGGACTCGAGAGCCAGTGCAGGTTAGCAATCCCGAAGGGTCCGCTGCATTGAGCGGGTCGTTGCCGACGTACCAATAGAGATTCAGACCCGCGCTATACCCCACGGGATCAGTTTGCAGGAAGCGCCCGAGGTTCGGATCGTAGACGCGCGCCTTGTAATGATAGAGCTGAAGCTCTGGCAGAATAGCCTGCCCTGTGTAACGGAAACGCGGCCCTGCCCACTCGCGCGGAATGCCGTACGGATCGTAGGCGTACGTGGTCGCCGTTCCGCTCGCGTTCGTCGTCGCGATGATCGAGCCTTGGCGATCCGCGATCAGCCAGTTCTGGCCTGAGCTGGTGCTTGCGCCTTGGTACCAGATCAGCGGTTCATCGACGCCCGGACCATGAGCGTAGCGGCGTACGACAGCGTTGCTGACATATTCGGAGACAAGCCGGTCGCCATCATAGAGGAATTCGGTCGTCGTGCCGCCGGTCGCGTAAGACCGCAAACGCCCAAGCGGATCATAGACGAGCGTCCCTGTCGGGCTGGCGCAATTTACAGCGGCTGGGGCAGCCACGCCGGTCAACCGGTTTTCAAGATCGTAGCAGAATGAGCGGGACGCGTCGCGGATGAGGTTCTGACGCGCGTCATAGCTGAACGCCGTGCCGCCGACATTGGTGTAGCGGTTCAAGCCGTCGCGTGTGTAGGTCTGGTTCAGCGCTGGCACGGTGCGTTCGTAAACTTGAACCAGCGTGCGAGAGGTCACCTGCCCCGCCACGTTGTAGCCGAAAGCCCAGTTGGCGTCGTTGGTCGTGGTTGCGCCTTCGAGATCATGCGTCAGCGACGTAAGCCGTGACGCTTGCGTGTAGCCGTACGTGGTCGCCCCACCGTTGCCTCTTATGAGCGACGTACGACGCGACATCGGGTCATAGGCGTAGTCTGCGATGAGGCTGAGGCCAGTCGCAGAACCATTCAGCTGCACCTGATCGACGCGGTTCAGCGCGTCGTAGGTGTATTGGAAATAGGTTGCATCCGGGTGCGTGATGCGGCTGCGGTTCGACGCCTGGTCGTACTGGAACGCCAGCCGGCGCCCGTAACTCGTCTCATACTGAAGCCGGCCCACCGCATCGTAACAATAATCGATGCCGGCGTTACCGGTGGCGGAGCAATCGCTCGATGGCGTCAGCGTGGTTGAGAAACGCGCGAACGTACGCCGCCCGGCCAGATCGTAACGCGACGTGACGTCAGCGGCGGTCCCGCCCGGTATGTCCTTCAGGATTTCGCGATTCAGAGCATCGTAGGTGTAGCCGATGCTTTGAGCTGACCGCACCCGGAGCGACGTCCTGTTGTTGTTGGCGTCGTAGCCGTATTCTTCATAATCGGTCGTGCTGGCGACGCCCGAGCCCAATGTCCCGTTCGGGAAATAGAGCCGGCGCAAGCGGTCGAAGCCGTCATAATCGAGGTTCGAGAGATTGCCGTTGGCGTCCTTGACGGTGTCGAGTTGCCCGTTCTGCGTCCAAGTACGGGTCGCGTAAATCTGGGCCGACGAGGTGCTATAGCCGCGCCGCTCACGCAGCACTTGACCTTCGGCGTCGTATTCCGTGCGCGAGATGCGGTCGGCGCCGGCGCCGGCTTGGGTCGAGAGAACGCACGCGCTTGACGGCAAACTGCCATAAACGGCGGCGTTCATCCGCACCGCCACACAGTCGGGGCGATTCAATGCATCGTAGCTATATTGCGTGACGCCGCCGTCGGGATCGGTCATGCGCGAGACGCGGCCCGTGGCGAGATAGGTGTAGCTCGTTGTGGACCAGTCGTTGGGCGTGGCAAGGCCCGTGGCCTGGCGCACGCGATCAACGAGACCATCAATATTATAGCGCCACTCGGTGGCGGCGCCCGTGCCGGATGGCCCATCGTAACGGGTGAGGCGCCGGCTCGAATCGTACGTCCCCGAATGCACGTTGCTTCGAGGATCGGTGACACTGGTGATGTCGCCCGCCGTATTGCGTCCAAAGGTGGTGACGATGTCGCTGGCGCCGTTCTCGACCGTGACCGTCTGCAAGTAATTGGTCGTGCCGTTATAGGTGTTGCGGACTTCGCGCCCGGTGGGATCGAGGCGGGTCAACAATTGGCCGAGGCTGTTCCAGGTGTAGCTCGTCACCGGATTGACCAGAGCCGTCGAACTCGTGGTCCCGTCATCGACCGCAGGTTGCGTCATGGTTGAGATCAGGCAACGGTTGGCCAACAATCCGTAAGTGGTCACGCCCCCTCGCCCATCCGTCTCGGTGAGCGGCATGTTGCAGACCGTGTCAAACGTGGCGCTGGTAACGACATTGGCAAGGCCCGAACCGGACTTCGCCACCCGCGTCGTCTGAATGCGATTGTGCCGGGTATCGTAGGCGTAGCTTTCGTAGTTTCCTTCAGGCTGGGTCACGCGCGTGACGCGCCTGAAATTGTCGTACTGGGTCAGCGTGTCGAGGCCCAAGCGATTGGTGACGCGCACCGGCTGGCTGTGCTGGTCGTAGTAAGTTCGCGTGGCATTGCCGAGGGGGTCGCGCATCGAACTGATGCGCCCCGTCGAGATGTAATAGTTCGCCCGATTGCCCACAGCGTCGGTGAGTTGAGCGACTTGGCCGCGTGCGCCATTATAGTCGAATCTGACAATCGGATTGACGCTGGACGATGGCGCGAACACCCGCCAGTTGGGTCCGCTCGAACCGTCGTAAGTCCAGGTATTACCGTCGGTCCCGGTCACCGACATGGTTCCAGGACCTGTCCCGACATCGACCGTGATCACCGCAGTACGGCTCGTCACCGTATCGTCGCGCACCGTGTACTGAAGCTGCGGCGGCAAGTCTTGCTGCGTCGTGAGTGTGATGCTGCGGCCAAGATTGTTCGATAAGGTCGAGCCATCGAAACTGACGACGACGCCTTCACGAAAACTCTGACGTCGAAATTGCATCCAGCGTGTAGCGCGATGCTTGCCGACCGTCCCGCTCGCGTCGCACGCGGTGAAATTGCTGATCCAATTTCCATAATAGGATGTGGAGCCGTCGCGGTTAGACGCACGCACGCATACGCGATTATAGTACCAGATCGGCGGGGTGTAGAAACCGACGTCAGCCGGCACGTAACGAGCGCCGAGGAGTTCGATCTGCGTGGGATCACCAGGCTGGCCTTGGAATGTATTATCGGCCAATCTGAAGAAGCTGCGATTGTCCGATCCCTGTACGATTTGAACCGCGTTGTCGCTCAATTGCGCGCTCAACCACGCCATCGTGTGGATGGCGCCGAGTTGGTACTGAAGCGTGGCAAGATCGGTTCCTTGGTCGGCGCTGAGCGCCAGCAAGACGCGAATGGCGACGATCGCGTCGGTCGCTTCACGCGGCGATTGATCACCGAAGGCACGCTGGCCATCGTTCTCCATTCGCGCTTCCGACATCCAGTTGGAAGTCCAGCCAGAATCACTGAAGCGCTCTTGCCAGGCTTCGATTGCCGGCGCGCCGGGATCAGCGAAATTGCGTTGGTATGGGACGCCCGAACGATACGAGCGCTGGAAGCTCAGACTGTAAGGGTACTCGCCTTCGCCAACGACCAGATCAGGCGGCGGCGTATAGGTGACATTCCCTGTCGCCATATCGACGTTGTAGGCCTCAGCGCGCGATGTGAACTGCCGCTCCAGGAAATCTTCCGGAATGGAAAAGATTCGATCTGGACTCGTCTCTGCGTCGTTGGTGCCGCCGCCGCCTTTCAGGGTCTGGTTCTGAGCCGTGACGACATGTGCAACGCCTGTCGGACTTATGGCGATGATCGCGGTGCCGCGCTCGGGACCCGGGAAAGTACATTCTGCACCGCCCACCGATGAGCACGTCGTGATCTGGTTGAGGCCCGGTCCCAGATAGGAGCTACGCGGCACGATGACAGTGAAGCCAGCGTTGACGTATTCCTGCGCCAGCGCTCGGCTTTCGGCGCCGCCATAATAACCGTTGGCCAGTATAAGCGGCGACACCGTCGCCCAGTTGGCCGAGTTCGCCCAGAAGAAGCGTCTGTCCGTTGGAGCGTTTTCGGTAGAGCTGCTGAACCAGTCGAACCGCAATGCTGACGACACAGTGTTGACCGTGTCCAAGTTCTGCTCGACGGCGCTCCCTTCCAACATGCCCAAGAGCGCTCCAGCCGCACGCCGTGCCGCTTGA
Organism: Hyphomonadaceae bacterium; assembly: GCA_020848895.1. Taxonomy (GTDB): domain Bacteria; phylum Pseudomonadota; class Alphaproteobacteria; order Caulobacterales; family Aquidulcibacteraceae; genus Vitreimonas. Next base: position 4,175 of record JADLHI010000098.1, on the reverse strand, counting down.
GTTTGGCCCGCGTTCGCAGTCACTGAGTTTGCCGAGATCGCACCCTCTACTGAAAGGGCGCCGATTGTGCTCTGGGGCGTCGCACCCGAACCACCGATCACGGGAATGGTCTGAGCTGTCACCAGCAGATCGTGCATGACGATGGCGGCGTCGCCTACTTCGCCAGCCATATCGATGGCTGAACTGAACTGCGTTGCCAAAGACGTGGCGTACCGTCGCTTTGTGGCGCGTTGGGCGCCAGTAACGATTGGATCGCCCGGTTCACCCGGAATAGGTCCGCTCTGCGGCTGAACCGAAACGTAGCCCTCTTCCGCCGATGACCTTGCTTCCAAATACGCCCCATAGTCCGGCGTCATGCGCCCGCCGCCGACGACGAACTGAATGGCGCCGGCGTGAAACTCGCCGCCGCCGCCCAGTGTATGATCCAGGTAGCCGCCGGAATTGGCGGCGTAGGGATGATTGAACGCAAACGACAAGCCAGCCCCAGCGCCGACTTGCCAACCAGTGAGCGGCGCACCGTTGCGAAGAAATCTGAACAGGATCGGGTCGAGCGAGCCCTGCGCCGGAAAGATTTCCATCGGAACGAGCGCAAGCTCTTCGCCGTAGATTTCATCGAGCGTCCAGTTCCAGGACGATCCGCCGGTCAACGTCACCGTGACTTGCGTCCTGAGCGCCAGCGGTATGTCATTGCTGAACGTCGCCAACACCGTGCCGAGCGTGTAGCCGGGCGAAGTCGGCATTGGGCCGCTAAAGGGGACGATGTCGCGTCCGCCGACGATGTCTTCAATATTGTCGTTGGCGTGATTGGTGCGGATGTCGTTCAGGAGATTTACCGAATAGGTCTGCAAGTTCGCGCGGATGTTATTGCGATTGAACGCCGCCACTTGCGGCACACCGCTCGTCGTTGACGAAGATGCTCCAGACAACGCCCCGCCGCTGCCGGTGGACATGAAAGTTGCAACATTAAACCCCGTCACAGTGTCGAGATTGCTGATCCCCGCGCGAACTGTGTGACTCTTGAAACTTGGATCGAGCCGATACGTTGTGGAGTTCAGGGTGATCCGAACCAGAATATGAAGGAGCGTGTAGTTGGTTCCCGCAACCGAGTACGGGATGCCGCCGTCCGCCAGCACTTCGTTCAAGGCCGTCTGGTTAGAGACGCCCAACCAATCGGTCATTTGCGTCAGAGTAAGCGTAACGTAGCCAAACTCGTAAGTCGTACCCAGCGAGATGCTGGAATTGTGCGTGTCCGCCGCCCGCAGAAGTTCGGCCAGAAGATGAGCTTGGTCAAAAGGTGTGCACGCCTTGTCGATAAGACACCCGCGAGCGCCCTTCTGCACGCCAAAGAGCGGCGCCACTTCGATCTCGTTGCGGACAAAGGCGTAGATGCGCGCCGGATCGTCACCCAAAGCCGACGCCGTACGATCAATGAGCGGATCGCTGGCGCGCGTCAGGCTCACAAGCCCCACGCCGCTGAAGTAGGTCCATGCACTCGTCGGTGAGATTGCGGGTGCGTCGCCGATCACAAGTGAAGGCGGCGCCGTTTGCGCCTGAGCGCACGTCAACATCGCAAGTATGCCGGCGCTTACGCTCACGACGCATTGCGTCAAAGTCCGAAGAACGCGCATCCCGCCTCCGCTCGTCTAAACACGAACGCTTCGAAAATGTGTGCAGCCCTTCAGGTGAAGCAGATCAGACGCGTAAGCGCAATCCAAACGCTAATCCTTGCGCCATTTTCCACTCTGGTGTTGGATGCACGAGTTTCGTGGCCGCGTTCGCTGCACACGGCCTTCACACTGTCGTTGATTGAGGAAGGCGCATGCCTATCCATCGTCGTGTGTTGCTGACGCAACTGTTGGCGAGCGTTTCGAGTATCACCCTTTTGGGTGAAGCGTCGGCGCAGGACGTTACATACGCCTATGACGCGCTGGGACGCGTTATCCGGGTGACGAACCCCAATGGGTCAACCATTACGTACACATACGATGCGGCAGGCAACCGGACGCAAGTCGTACAAGCGGCGGGTACGGGCCAGCCGATCGGCGCGTTTTATCCCTCTCTTTCATCCATCCCGCTTGGCGCTTCGGTCACGCTTTACTGGACGAGCCTAAACGCCACGAGCGCTTCGATCGACAACGGCGTTGGCGCTGTTACGCCGGTCGCTGGCGGCTCGGTATCGGTCAGCCCCAGCGTGGCGACCACATATACGCTTACGTTGACAGGGGCCGGCGGTTCGACAGTCCTGCAGACCACGATCGCTGTGCGCCCCGGCGGCACATTCTCCGCATCGCCATCTGGCATTCCCCCTGGCAATTCCGCCACGCTGTCATGGACGAGTGCTGGCGCCACAGCAGCTTCGATCGACAATGGCGTCGGCGCCGTCACACCTGTTGCCGGTGGCTCTGTCGCCGTGTCACCGACGGTCACGACAACCTATACGCTGACACTGGACGGGACCGGCGGGCAAACGGTGTTACAAACCACGCTTATCGTCGCCCCTCTTCCGACCGGGACGTTCGTCGCTGCGGCGCCAACTATCGGTACGGGCGGCTCCACGACACTCACGTGGACAAGCCAGAATGCAACGTCCGCTTCGATCGACCATGGCGTTGGCAGCGTCACACCCGTCGCTGGCGGCTCTGTCATCGTCTCACCGACAACAACAACGACGTACACGCTGACCTTGAATAGCCTGGTCGGCCCCCAGACGTTGCAGGCAACGGTCACGGTCAACCCGGACTTTAATCAGACGATCGCGATTACCGGAGCTGGGCCGGTGAACTTGCGTACGCTTGCTCAAACCGCAGGCTATGATGGTTTGCGAAACGCAATCATCACATTCCAACTCGGCAGCGGCGTTACCATTTCCGGCGCTTCGGGTGGAGGCATCGGCCTAGACACGGGTCTGTGGCCATCGAACGGTTTCGCAATCGCTCTGACACTGCAAGTCAGCGGCAACCTCTACGGCGGCGGCGGCACGGGCGGCACTGGCTCCGACATGAATGTCTACGTTGCTGGAAGTGGCGGCGACGCGGTCTTCTGTCGTGAAAATATCGCCGTCACTATCAATGCCGGAGGCCAAGCAAAGGCGGGCGGCGGCGGCGCCGGCGGCGGCGGCGGTTGGAGATTTAGGGACTCTGAGGGTGAGTGGCAGACGTCTCGTCAAGGTGGCGGTGGCGGCGGCGGCTTCCCCAATGGCGCTGGCGGGGCGGGCGTCAACAGCGGAAACGCAGCTACAACATTCGGCGGCGGCGCCGGCGGCGCGGGCTCTACTGGTGGAGGGAGATTGTCTGGCGCCGGGGGGACCGGCGGCAACGCGGCGGCGGGCGGGGGCGACGGAGCAGTCGCGACGGGCACGGAGACAGCGGTTTTCGAGAAAACGATCCCGGGTATCGCGGGCGGCGCTGGCTACGCCATTCGCAAGAACGGCAAGACTGTCACAGTGACGAACAACGGCACGATCTCGGGCACGGTTGGTTGAGATCGATTTTCTGCATCCATGTTGCCGGAAGCATTTCACCCACATGGGTGATCATTGAGCGATCCTACTTTCTCGCGGTCATAGGCGCCCCGTGAAAGGAGTGGGCGCACGATGAACGACCTCTTCGACTATATCGCGGACATGACCCAGCAGATGGCCGACCTCTGCCGAGCGAAGGCGCCGACGCTGGCCTTGTGCCTTGAACTCGCTTCCAGGCTGGCGCGAGAAAAAGCTGCCTGAACGAAACGGCGGTCTCGCCGCTAGAATGGCAGCGAGACCCGTTCACAGTGGATCACCACGACCCTCACCTTTGCTCAGAATAATCGGTTGACGCCGATCATCCTCGCCCTCACGAAACGCTGCCAGCGCCCGCGCAATCGCGACGACAAGGCTTCTTTGAGCTTGCCGGTTTCTCTGGGCCACTTCGCGAAGGCTGCAAGGCAGCGTGTCACTGGGTTTCATCGGCTGCCACGAGCGTCACAATCGGGAGTCTCCCCTTCCGGCTCTCCATGGAAATCAATCCAGCTTTCGCCAACGCTACGAGCGCCCGAGATTTGGCAGCGGCGCCTGACCGGATCCCATCTTGGCGTCCGGATGCACGTTTAGTTCATCGCGGCCTCCATTGCTAGATTTTCGGCGCGCTTCGGCGGCCACGCCGGCATGACGATGGCTTCCGGCGCTGGCGGCTTCCATC
>JADLHI010000097.1 GCA_020848895.1 Hyphomonadaceae bacterium | reverse complement strand
TCCTCGTCCAGCGCTGGGCGAAAGGCGAACATGTCTTTCAGTCGCCTATTGGCGTCGGCAAATTCGCGGTCATCGTCACCGCGGCCGCCGCGCCGATCAGCGCCACCGTCGGCGTCACCGCGCTTGCCGCAACCGGTCACGCCTCTTGGAATGATTTCGTCGCGATCTGGATCACCTGGTGGCTGGGCAATCTCGCGGGCGCCATCCTCACCACGCCCGCGCTCGTCCTCTGGGCGCGCACGCTACGCGGCGAAGAACCGGCCCCGCTAGCGGCCAGCGCGCTCATCTCCTTCGCCGGCGCGCTCCTCATCGCAATCATCGCCTTCAGCCCGATCTCGCCGGCGCCCATCGCCGTCCGTAGCGCGCTGGCGTTTCTCGTGATCATGCCGCTGCTATGGTCCGCGCTCCGGCTCGGTCTGCGCGAAACCGCCACCATGGCGCTGCTGATTTCGAGTTTTGCCGTTTGGGGCGTCGTTGCCGGCTCAAGCCCTTTCATTCAGCCGACGCTCAACAGCTCGCTGCTGCTGCTTGTCACCTTCATTGTCTCGACCACGCTGCCGAGCCTGGCGCTTGCCGCCGAGCGTCACCAATCGCAAACGCTGCTCGATCAAACGCGCCACGAACTGGTTCAGGCGCAAAAGCTGGAAGCTCTGGGTACGCTTACCAGCGGCGTCGCCCACGATTTCAACAATCTGCTCGCCGCCATTGGCGGGGGCTTACGCATGCTTGAGCGCCAAAACGAAGAGCGTCTGCGCACGATGGAGGCGGTCACCCAAGCGCTCGAACGCGGCTCAGGCTTGACGCGCCAACTCCTGGCTTTCGCTCGCCGCGAACCGCTCAAGCTCGAACGCATCGACACCACCCAGGCGCTGGAGAGCGCTCACGGCCTCATTCGGTCATCGATCAAGGATCATATCCGCTTCGAGATGCAGATCACGCCAGGTCTTTGGCCGGTGAAGGCCGACCGCAACCAGTTCGAGGTCGCGTTGCTCAATCTCGCTGTAAACGCGCGCGACGCCATGCCCGAAGGCGGCGATCTCGTCGTACAGGCCGAAAACATTGTTGGCGACGACCAAGAAAAATGCGTCGCCATCAGCGTCGCCGATAGTGGCGAGGGCATGAGCGAGGAAACGCTTGCGCGCGCCTTCGAACCATTCTTCTCAACCAAGGCGGCCGGTCACGGCACGGGCCTGGGTCTCGCGCAAGTTTATGGCTTCGCCACCCAATGCGGCGGCAGGGTCAATATCGATTCCGCCCTCGGGCAGGGTACGACTGTGACCATCACGTTGCCGCGGGCCTAGCGCTTGGCGAGTGGCGGCGCATAGATGTGCAGCGTCACTAATGTTGTATCGCCGTCATTACCGAGCGAATGCGTCATGCTGCCCGGTGTGCGCGTCACGATGCCTGGCTTCAATTCGCGCTCGATAAAGCGCCGTTCGCCCTTCGTTGTCTCGCGCGAGCGATAGACGTGCTCGTGCGCCAGGCCTTCGACGACGCGGACGATGCACGTGGACTGGCCGTGATCGTGGACGGGGCTTCGTTGCCCCGGCTTCCACGTCAGCGCCAGCATCTCCACGCGTCCATCGCGGTAGAGCAAGGTGCGCACATAATTCGCATCGTCTTCGCACACGGCAAAGCCCAGTGCGTCCGCGTCGAGCTTCATCGTCTGTAGCGCCACTTCGATGGCGTCGAGATTGATCTCTTCCGGCGAGCGGAGGAGCGCAATGAGGTCTGCCACAACGTCGGGAGGAACATGCGACAAATCCCGCTCCACGGGCCTTGCCAATTCCGCGCGGTTTGCTTTCGCCGTTTGGATGCCGGCTCTGAGTTCCGTCATCTGTCACCTCGCGCAAGAGCCTGACCCGGCGCGGCGCGAACGCCAACCAAGAACGCCATTCAATTGTGGGCAGCGCGCGTTCAACAGTGCAGAGCAACTACATCGGCGCATAGCTCGGCGCCGAGCTTTGCACGGCGCGATCAAATCCGGTGCAGCGCCGCCACACTAGAGCGAAAGCGCCGTGCGCGACTCCGCTGTCACAACATCGTCACGCACATAGCCGGTGCGCCCGTCCGCAAGCGTCACCCGCAGCCACCAATGTGCGCCTTCGCGGATTTTGCCTGTCGCTTGCATCTCGGAGGCTGCCGCGACGCGCACGATCACGCGCGCATTGCGGCGCGGCGCCGTGCGTACTTTTGCGCCGGCGCGACCAGCCGTCACTTCAACCGCAGGCGCGATGTCGGTTACCCCGGCGACCGCCTGCGCCACCGGTGGCGCGGAAAATGTCACGACGTCTTCGCGCACAAACCCCACACGTCCGTCCTCAAGCGTGACGCGAAACCACCATTGTCCTTGCACCATGCGTCGGCCGGTGACGCGCAGCGGCGTGCGCGGCGGCGCTTCGAGGATCAACTCGCCCGTCGTCAACGGATAATCGCGCACGTTTGCGCCATTGCGTCCCGCATAGAGCGGCCGCTCTGGTGCATATTCCTGAACGGACACGTCCATCGGTGAGTAGGGCGGATCTTCAGCCGTGATCGCTTCGGCCGCCGAAGTCAGGTTGATCCACGAGGCACGGGCTTGGTTCAGCAAGTCCGGTTTCATGATGACGCCAACGACCGCCGCCGCGACGAGGCTGAGAAACGCAACGCCAAGCACAGGAAAGCGCGGCGCGGTCGCGCGCCGAATTTGTTTTTCCAGTTCCCGCTGCTCAGCCTTGCGCAACTTGCGCTCCTGTTTGCGCGCTTGGGCTTCTGCTCGCCGCGCGTCGCGGGCCTCATCCTGCGGCGAGGGACGCGATGGCGCCGCCGCCGCGCGCAGGCGCTCGGCCCCGCGTAGCGCGGCTTCAAGCCGGCGTTGCCCGTCATAAAAGCCAGAATTCGCCACTGACGGATCGGAGTAGAAGTAAACCGTGTTCAGCCCCGCAAGCTCACGCGCGGCGCCGTGCAATGGCGCGGGCAACACCAGCACGACGCGCTTGCCCAGTCGTTGCGCCGCTTCGACTTCCCAAACGCACAAATCCGAGTTCGCCGAGTCAGCCGTCAGCACCAAGACGAGCGCGTCGGCGTCCTCGATCAAACGCCCAAGCCGCTCCTCCCAACCGGCGCCGCCGGCCTCGTAGCGGTCGAGCAGGGGTTGAAAGCCGGCATTGTGGAGGAAGGCGCCGATCTGGTCGGCAAAGCCGGTGTCGGCGCGCGCGTGCGAGACAAAGACCCGTATCCGATTGTCAGCCGCAAAGCCGCGCGCGTTCGCCATGACGCCCATTTTAGGCTGCTCCTCACCAGTCGGGAAACGCTCCGCGCACCAGTTTGGCCCCATCAACCTGAACGGCAGTGTAGCGACGGTCACGGCGGCCTGGCTGGAGCGTGGATAGGTTCACTTCATCAGACCACGCACCGAAGGAAGGAGGCCCCGTCATGTTGATCCGTTTCGCCTGCATCATGTTGGCGATGACCGCCTTCGTGCCAGGCGCCTTCGCGGCGCTGTCCCAGGCAGCCCAAATCGTCGGCTAAGGCCGTTTCGCTGCAAAAAAATTTTTGCGGCGCCGGGAGGACTCGATCTGGGAGTCCGCGGACTCGGCTCCCACCACATCTTGCGTCAGTTTTCTAAGTCTCTGATTCAGCTCGACTCTTTGGACTCGTTTTGTTCCGCAAGCTTCTGATTCCGTAAAGATTTCATTAAGGATCAGGACTCATCTTGCCGGCCGCATTGGGGTCGGTACGATGTCGAAACATGGCTCCGCCATGCTCAGCATAGGTCTGGGCGCGGCGATCCTCTATCTCGGCGCGCAAGCCGTCACGGGCCGTCAGGGGCTCGTGGCGTACGTCGATCTGCAGGCGCAAGAGCGCGCGCTCGACCAACGCGTGGCGGCGCTGGCGGAAGAAGAAGCTCAACTCCAAGCGCGCGCCGCCCGTCTACAGCCCGGCGAGCATTTCGACCGCGACTATCTCGACGAACGCGCCCGCATCACGCTCGCCGCAGGCGACAGCGAAGAGATCGTCTTCGACCTCGACTAGTTCTGCTGCAATGCAGCATCGCAAACCTTCCTAGCGAGCCAAGTCATTCCCGCATAAGAGGAACGCGCCGTTCAGCGTGGACTTCGCGTCTGCGCGCGTCATCTCGTAACGGCGGAGGACGAAGACTGATGGCCAAGGGCAACGGCAAGCAGCACAGCGCGGAAGCGAGCAAGGACGAACTGCTTCAATACTATCGCGACATGCTGCTGATCCGCCGCTTCGAAGAGCGTGCCGGCCAACTCTATGGCATGGGTCTGATCGGCGGCTTCTGCCATCTCTATATCGGCCAAGAAGCTGTCGTCGTCGGCATGCAAGCGGCGCTGAAAGACGGCGATCAAGTTATCACCGCCTATCGCGATCACGGCCACATGCTTGCGGCGGGCATGACGGCGAACGGGGTGATGGCCGAACTCACCGGCCGCAGCGGCGGATATTCGCGCGGCAAGGGCGGCTCGATGCACATGTTCAGCATCGAGAAGGCGTTCTACGGCGGCCACGGCATTGTCGGCGCGCAAGTCTCCCTCGGCACCGGCCTCGCGTTCGCGAACAAGTATCGCAAGGATGGCAAAGTCTGCCTCACCTATTTCGGCGACGGCGCGGCCAACCAAGGCCAAGTCTACGAGAGCTTCAACATGGCGGCGCTGTGGAAGCTGCCGGTCGTCTACATCGTTGAGAACAACCAATACGCGATGGGAACGGCGATCCAGCGCTCAAGCTCGGAGACGCATCTCCATAAACGCGGCATCAGCTTCAACATTCCGGGCGAAGAAGTTGACGGCATGGATGTCGTCGCGGTGCGCGAAGCCGGCCGGCGCGCAGTTGAACGCGCGCGAGCGGGCGAAGGGCCGATGCTTCTGGAAATGAAGACCTACCGCTATCGCGGTCACTCCATGTCGGACCCGGCGAAGTATCGCACCAAGGAAGAGGTCGACGACATGAAGGCCAAGCATGATCCGATCGAGCATGTGAAGAAGCTGATCACCGACGCCGGTCACGCGACCGAGGATGATCTCAAGGCGATCGACCGCGAAATCCGCGCCATCGTCAGCGAAAGCGCGACCTTCGCGCAGGAAAGCCCTGATCCCGATCCAAGCGAACTGATGACGGACATCTACATTGAAGCGTAACCACAATCGTCATTCCGGGGTTCGCGCAGCGAAAACCCGGAACCCAGTGGCAAGCACCGCGCCGTTTGCCACTGGGTTCCGGATCATGCTTCGCACGTCCGGACTGACGAGCAGAAAAACTCCGGGGGGAGACATACAATGACGCCAGAACTTACATATCTCGCTTACTCGATCATTCTTCTGTTCGTGATCGTGTTCATTCAAGCCAGCTCCGGCATCCGCCAGCACGGCGGCGTCACGATGGCGAACAATCGCGACAACCTGCCGTCGGCCACAGGCTTCAGCGCGCGCGCCAAACGCAACGTCGACAACATGCGTGAGAACCTCTGGTTCTTCGCGCCGGCCGTGCTGATCGTCGCGATCACCAACGCCTCCACGTCTTGGACCATCCTCGGCTCGCAAATCTTCTTCTTCGCGCGCGTCGCGCATTCGGTCACCTACCTCGCAGGCTGGCCGTTCATTCGCCCGTTGTTCTGGTTCGCCGGCATTATCGGCTGCGCGCTCATCTTCCTCTCACTCTTCGGGATCCTCGTCTGATGACGCAAATCCTCATGCCCGCGCTGTCTCCGACGATGGAGGAGGGCAATCTTACGAAGTGGCTCGTCAAAGTCGGCGACACCATCGAACCCGGCCAAGTCATCGCCGAGATCGAGACCGACAAGGCGACGATGGAAGTCGAAGCTGTCGACGAAGGCACGGTCACCGAGCTTCTGGTGGCCGAAGGCGCGCAGGGCGTGAAGGTCAATACACCGATCGCCGTGTTGAGCGGCGAAGGCGAACAACCAAGCCCTCTCCCTCGCGGAGAGGGCGCCGCGCAACGCGCGGCGGGTGAGGGGCGTTCCGACGTGCGCATGACGGAAAGTGCGCGCCCAGCCGATCGCCCCTCACCCCCAACCCCCTCTCCGCAAGGGAGAGGGGGCTTGATCCCGCAATCTGATCCGGAAATCCCGGCCAACACGCAGATGATCAAGGTCACCGTCCGCGATGCGCTGCGTGACGCGATGGCGGAAGAAATGCGGCGCGACGATCGCGTCTTTGTCATGGGCGAGGAGGTCGCCGAGTATCAAGGCGCGTACAAAGTCACACGCGAACTGTTGCAAGAATTTGGCGCGCAGCGCGTCGTCGACACGCCGATCACCGAGCACGGCTTCGCCGGCCTCGGCGTCGGCGCGGCGATGGCGGGGCTGAAGCCGATCGTCGAATTCATGACCTGGAACTTTGCGATGCAGGCCATCGACCAGATCATCAACTCCGCCGCCAAGACGCTCTATATGTCCGGCGGCCAAATCAAATCGTCGATTGTGTTCCGCGGTCCCAATGGCGCCGCCTCGCGCGTGGCCGCGCAGCACAGCCAGGACTATTCGTCGTGGTACAGCCACGTGCCCGGCCTCATCGTCGTTGCGCCATACGACGCCGCAGATGCGAAGGGCCTGCTGAAAGCCGCGATCCGCAATCCGAACCCGGTTGTCTTCCTCGAACACGAAATGCTCTACGGCCAGGAGTTCGAAATCCCCGACGTGAAGGACTGGATCGTTCCGATCGGCAAAGCCAAGGTGCGTCGCCAAGGCGTTGACGTGACGATCACCGCGCACTCGCGCATGGTGGGCCTCGCGTTGAAGGCCGCAGACGAACTCTCGAAGCAAGGCATCGAAGCCGAGATCATCGATCTGCGCACGCTGCGCCCGCTCGATACGGATACGATCCTCGAAAGCGTTCGCAAGACCAACCGCATTGTCACGGTGGAGGAAGGCTGGGGCCAATCTGGCGTTGGCGCCGAAATCTGCGCCCGCGTGACGGCTGAGGCGTTTGACTATCTCGATGCGCCGCCAACCCGCGTCCACCAAGTCGACGCCCCGCTCGCTTACGCCGCCAATCTCGAAGCGCTGGCGCTGCCAAGCGTCGAGAAAATCGTCGATGCGGTGAAGGCGGTGACGTACCGGTGACCATCATCCTCCCACCCATTCCCGGGGCGATGCGTAGCATCGAGCCCGGGACCCATAATCACGCTTGGTTGGGCATGACTCACGAACAATCGTGTTTATGGGTCCCGGACTGCTCGCTCCGCTCGCATCCGGGAATGGGTGGAGTTGGCGTGGCGCAGCAATGATCTACCGCGGCGCATGCCATTGCGGCGTAATCAGCGCCGAGTACGAGACGAACGGACCGGTTCGTCTCCGCCAAGACGGCTGCGGCTTCTGCTCTTCGCGCGGCGTGAAATCGGCAAGCGATCCCGAAGGCCGCCTTCAACTCACCGCCGCGAAGCGCCTGACGCGCTATCGCTTCGGTCACAAGACTGCCGATTTCCTGATCTGCCCCGATTGCGGCACGTACGTCGCGACCCGCATGGATGGCCCACGCGGATCGATCGGGGTCATTAATGTCGTTGGACTGAATATCAACGACCTCAAGCATCTACCCGCGACCCTAACCTCACTCGAGGGTGAAGCCGCCGAAGAGCGCCTGCAGCGCCGCATCTCACGCTGGACGCCGATGAAGCTAACGGAGGCCGCATGACCGAAGGCGAAGTCATGGAGCAGATCGTGGGCTACATGAGCCTCCTGCTGCTCGGCGTGTCGATCATCTTCACGGTGGTCTCGACCTACATCGTTGCACTCAACTATTTCGTCGGCGAAGCGCAGTTCGTGGCGCGTCTCGGCGCGTTTGCGTTCGTCTCGCTCATCCTCGCGTTGCTGCTCGTCGTAATGGTCGGGGCGCAGACGGCGCACGACGGCCTGATTGAGCGCCTGCGCGAGCTTCAGACAGAAGGGGCGCTCACCGCCGCCGGCAGCGCGGCATTGCGCAATGCCGCCAGCGGCGTCGATGACGCGGTGCGGGTGCTCACCTGGCTCGGCATGACCGCGGTGTTCGCCGCGCTCGCCTACATGACCTTCATTCATCGCTGGAAGCCGGACGTTGTGAACGTTCAGCTGCAATCGAAGAAAGCCGCTTCGTAATGTCGACGCAAATCACCATGCCCGCGCTGTCGCCGACGATGGAGGAGGGCAATATCGTCAAGTGGCATGTCAAAGCCGGCGACAAGGTCGAGCCCGGCCAGGTGATCGCTGAGATCGAAACCGACAAAGCGACGATGGAGGTTGAAGCCGTCGATGAAGGCGTGATCGAAGCGATCCTAGCGCCCGAAGGCAGCCAAGGTGTGAAGGTCAACACACCGATCGCGACGCTTGCTGGAGAAGGCGATACGCCGAAGCCTGCGAAGCAACAGGACGCGACGTTGAAGGCCGAACGAGCCAGCCCTCTCCCTCGCGGAGAGGGCGCCGCGCAAAGCGCGGCGGGTGAGGGGCGTTCAAGCCCGCGGGCGCCTGATCAATGG
>JADLHI010000096.1 GCA_020848895.1 Hyphomonadaceae bacterium | reverse complement strand
TCGAGCTCGATGACAAAATTGAGCTGATCCAATGCAATGGACACTGAGCATGCCTTCCCATCTGGCGCCACCGTAACGGCTCTTCTGGCGCCATCAAGCCGCCTTCCGTCACAAAGACCAGCATGCATCCAGCAAGAGCAAACGCATCGACAGTGAGACCCGACCTCTGGCGCCATAGATGAGCACGCTCTGGCTCTATCCGATTGGCGCCACTCGGAACACGCTCCTGTAATGGCCCGAAACCTGGGCGATTGAGACCAAGGCCCAGAAATTGAGCACCTTCGCCATCGCCGGCCTGCAACTCGAGCTCGATCATGGCGACAACATCGACGCGATCAGCGAAGAGGTGCGCGGCGTAAAGCGGCGCTTCCCGTGGATCGACATGGTGCTGATCGGCGAACTCGCCGCGTTCGGCCCAAAGCTCGACAAGGCTGAACCGCTTCCCGGCCCCGCCGAAGATCGCTTCGCGGCGTTGGCGCGCGAGTGCGGCCTCTGGCTCATTCCCGGCTCGCTCTACGAACGCAGTGGCGGCCGCATCTTTAACACAACGCCGGTGATCAACCCCGATGGCGAGGTGATTGCGCGCTATCGCAAGATGTATCCGTTCTTGCCGTACGAGCGCGACGTCGCCGCTGGCGATCAGAGCATTGTCTTTGACGTGCCCGGCAAAGGCCGCTTCGGCGTCTCGATCTGCTACGACATGTGGTTTCCGGAAACGACGCGCACGCTCGCTTGGATGGGCGCCGAGGTCATCCTGCATCCGGTTATGACCAACACAATCGATCGCGACGTCGAGCTTGCGATGGCGCGCTCTTCCGCCGCCACGAACCAGTGCTACGTCTTCGACATCAACATTACTGGGCGCCTTGGTTACGGGCGCTCGCTAGTCTGCGGACCCGGCGGTGAGGTCATCCATCAGGCCGGCGCCGACCGCGAAATCATCCCAGTTGAAGTGGACTTCGACTATGTGCGCCGCGTGCGCGAACGCGGCTGGCAAGGCCTCGGTCAAGTCCTGAAGAGCTACCGCGACGGCGGGCATGCGTTTCCACAATACGCAGACGGCGCGGCATCCGCCGCTTTGAACCGTCTCGGCGAACTACGGAAGCCGGAGTCCGACGGCGACACCCAGGCCAGCAAAACGCCGCCTGCCACACGTAAAACTCGGGGCGACTAGCGAGCCGTTCGCGGCTCGGGGAAATTTTGTTTAGGGGAGACAACAGGTGAAGAAGATCAATTCGGCGGGCGCACCGCGGCGCCTAGCGTTTCTGACAAAGTTGCTGCTCGGCGGCACCGCAATCGCGAGCGCCATCGTGACACCCGCCATGGCGCAGGACGCGCCAACCGCTGAGGACGAAGAGATCATCGTCACCGCAACCCGGCGCGCAGAGGACATTCTCGACGTCCCCTACAACATCACCGCTGTCACCGGCGATCAGATCGAAGAAGCGCACATGCGCGACTCAACTGAATTGCTCCGCTCTGTTGCCGGCGTGAGCGTCGTTGATCGCGGCGAGCGCAACTCCGCGGTCGTCAATGGCGTCCGCATCCGCGGCCTCAACGTCGATAGCGCCGCGCTCGGCGACTACGCGGTATCAGCTGTTTCAACCGTCTCCACCTACGTCAATGACACACCGATCTTCGCAAACTTCCTGCTGACGGATATTGCGCAAGTCGAAGTGCTGCGCGGCCCGCAAGGCACGCTCTACGGCTCCGGCGCACTCGGCGGCACGGTGCGCTACATTATGAACGCACCAGAAATCGGTGAGTATGGCGGCCACGGCCAACTTTCGCTCTCACAAGTCAACGGCTCGGAAGATGCGGGCTGGGGCGGCGACCTCACCGTGAACTTCCCGCTCGGTGATCACGCGGCATTGCGCGTAAGTGCGGCCCGCGCTGACTATCCCGGCATCACCGATTACGTGAACCTCTACCAACTGGACGCGACCGGTGCGCCGGTTGCGCCAAGCGGCGTGCTCAACCCCGCCGCGGCGTACACATCGCGCGAGGATGCCGACACGGTCGATACTTGGTTCGGCCGCGCCAGCTTACTGTTGCGCCCATCCGACACCGTCGACATCACCCTCAACTACTTTCACCAGAGCGATGAAATTGGCGGTCGCCGCGGTCAGACTCTCGGTTCGGACGGCTTCGGCAATCCCTACGGCGAATACGAGAGCGGCTCGATTCAACTCGAACCTTCGGACCGCGACTTGGATCTTGTGTCGCTCGAAGCCAACATCGATCTCGGCTTCGCCACGCTGACATCGAGCACATCGTATTACGATCACTCAGGCTCAAGTATCAGCGAGAACACTGGCTTCTACGCTCATGCCGGCTTCCTCGGTTTCTACTATAACTACCCACGACCGATGGCTTCCGCCGTGCGTACGTTTGCCGATGAGTCCGTCGTGCAGGAATTCCGTCTCGTCACCGATGACGGCGGCAATTTTGACTACGTGCTCGGCTATTATTATCAGAGCCAAGACCTCGTCTCTACGCAGCAGAGCTTTCTGCGCGGCTTCAAGAGATGGTGGGACACAGTCTACACCGGCTTCCCTGGCATTCAGGCGGCTGTGACCGGCGATCAGGACTTTGACTACCGGCGTGCCGAAGATTTCACCGATCAGGCCCTCTTTGGCGAACTGACGTGGCACGTGAACGACCGCCTCGATATCACCGGCGGCGTGCGCGCATTCTCCAACGAGGCCGAGAACACCACGTTTATGGCCCTGCCACTTTACGCCGGCGCGTTCACGCCGCGCACTTCGGTGTTCAACACCGACGATGACGGCGTGTTGTGGAAACTCAATGGCGCGTTGGAATTCGGTGACGACGATCTGCTCTACGCAACGTGGTCACAAGGCTATCGCCGCGGCGGCACCAACGCCGTGCCGACCACAGGGACGTTCGCGGAAGATCCACGCTGGCAAGTTTACGGCAGCGACCGCGTGGACAATTACGAAGTCGGCGTCAAAGGCCGCTTCAATGGCATGCGCTACGACGCCAGCGTTTTCTACATCAATTGGGAAGATGCACAGCTCAACACCGCCACGCCGAACTGGGGCTTCTTCGCCGTGCAGAACTCAGGCGGCGCTCACACAACCGGTCTTGAGCTGCAACTCTCCGGCATGTTCAACAACGAGTGGGGCTATAGCTTCGGCTACACCTACTTGCAGGCCGAACTCGACGAGGACTTCCGCTCTCCGATTGGCACGCTCATCGACCGGGAAGGCAATTCGCTCCCCGGCGCGCCTGAGCACATGCTGAACGGTGCGATCGACTACACAACGCCGATCGGCAATTACACGTTCTTTGCGCGCCTTGACGGCTTCTATCAGTCGCAAACGCGCAACGCGATCAGCCTATCGCCGCTCTTCAACGTCGATCTGGACGGCTTCGCGATCTTCAACGCCGTCACAACCGTCTCCTCCGATAACTGGGACCTCTCCTTCTGGGTCAAGAACATCGGCAATGAGGAAGGCGCTACCGGCCGCTATACAGAAGCCTATATGGGAACGGACCCAGCCGATGGATACTTCGGCAATGGATCCAAAGACCTCATCTCCCTCCCCCGGACCTTCGGCGCCACACTCGGCTTCCGCTTCTGATCCGATGGCCGCCGCTGCATCGCCAACGTTCGATGTCGCGGCGGCCATTGCTCATGCCGACACCTTGCTGCGGCGCGGCAAGCGAGCGGAGGCGGGAGAGGCAATAGCGACGCTTATCGCCGAAGCGCCCGCTCGTGCTGAGCCGTGGCTGTTGCGCGCGCGCCTGGATCAGATCGAAGGTGATTTCGTCGCCATGCTGGAAGCTGCGCGGCAGGCGATCGCCATCGCCCCGCAGAGCATGATAGCGGGCTTCATGTGCATAGAAGCGGAAACGATGGCAGGTGAAACCGCCGCGGCGCGCGTCCGTCTTGCAGACATCGAACAACGCCATGCAAACGATCCCGTTGCGCTGCGGCGCGCCGCCGAGACCTACACTCACCTCGGCGCCCATGCCGAGGCCGACCGCTGCGCCCAGGCCGCGCGCGCCTTGCGTCCTGACGACCTCGACGGACTGTTTCAGGCGGCATCATGCGCCCTGGCGATGGGACGGCTTGAGGAGGCCG
>JADLHI010000095.1 GCA_020848895.1 Hyphomonadaceae bacterium | reverse complement strand
TGCACTGCTTCACGCGGAGGTCATCGACATTGTCGATGTCCCAAGCTGAAGCGTGGCAGACGACATCACGGTCCCGCGGGCGCGTAAGCAGCGAGCGTTCCCAGAACGTGTCCGGCAATTCCGGGAAGCCGAGCGAGGTATAGAAGCGCTCGGCGGTTTCCGTCATCTGCACCGGCGTGTAGCGGGCGCGGGTGAGCAGCTCAGTCGTGTCGTAGGTCGGGCGGCCGCCGGCGGGACGGACGAGCGGCATCAGCGTCGACCAATCCTGCGCCCACATGTTGCCGAGCAGATCGGCCCGGATCGGCTGATCCATCGGCACAACCGCATCGCCGTAGCGATCGTTCAGCCGCGCGCGGACGTAACAATGCAGCTGTTCGTAGAACGGCGAGAGCTGGCCCCAGAGGCGCTCGACCTCGTGCTCCATATCGTCGGCCGGCATGTCGTAGTTCGACAGCCACATATTGCCGACGTCTTCAAAGCCCAGATCGCGCGCGCCTTCGTTGGCGATCTCAACCATGCGCGCGTAGTCCTGCCGCATCGGTGCGGCGACGGCATGCCACTTGGTCCAAATTTCTTCGAGGCGCGCCGGATTGCGCTCGGTCCCCATCAGGGTTTCGAGTTCATCGAGCGTGACTTGGCGGCCCTGGTAATCGATGCGGCCGGTTGAGTAGATCGACGCCAGACGCGTGGTGATTTCCGACAGCTGGCCGGCGGCGCCTTCGCGCTGCGGCGCAGGCAACGTGAGACTCAAGCGCAAGAGATCGATCTTGCGGCGCGTGTCTGGCGGCAGATCGACATTGGCGTAGCGCCCGGCTTCCGAAGCGAGCCGCACGCGCGCCTCGGTGCCTTCAGCGTCGCTGCGCTGCAGCAGCCATTCGGTATCGTAGGTGATGTTGGTGTTATAGACCCAGGCGACGCGGCCCTCGTACTCGGAGCGGCGCATCAGCTCTTCTTCTGCCGCTTGCACGAACGTTGCCGCGGACTCCGCTGTCAGCGGCGCGTTGTTGTTTGAGACGGCGCCCGGACCGCCTTGCGGCGTCGCGCACGCCGCGGCGAACGCCGCGATGGCGATCCAGGAAACCGCCGTCCTGAGCAAAGGTTTCGCGATCATAGTCCCTCCCTGTTTCGCTTTGGACCGCCGGCGCCTCGCCGGCATACCGGCTGCACGCCGGCGGGTCCGCTCCCCCTAATTGCCTTCGGCGGCAAGCCACTCGATGCCGTCCGCCGACATCATAAACACCGCTGCTTCGCGCCGTTTGGCGCCGACAGCGTTGAAGAATTTCTGCGCCACTTCATTTTCGACGCCGGTGGTGATCGCCAGTTCACGCGCGCCGATCTCGCGGGCGCGGCGCGCGACAGCGCTCATCATCTTGCGCGCCAAGCCGGTGCGGCGCTGTTCTGGGGCAACATAAAGCTCGCAAAGCACGACATTGGGCGCGCCGCGGCGCACATCGTAGCCCTTGGTGATGATTGCGTGCGCGACGATCGGCGCGTTGGCGCGCTCCTGCGCCACCCAGGCCTCGAACAGCGCGCTTGAGCCAAAACCATGCGCCCTGATCCGCTCGACCTCCAAGCTCGTCAGCGCGCCCTCCTCGCTCGCCGCCGACGCAGAGAGTTTGGCGATGGCGTCAGCGTCGCGCGCTACCGCGCGCCGGATCGTGAATGGAAGCTCCATAATGCGCGCTCATGTAAGGCGCGGAAGCGGCCCGGACGCAAGCAAAACAGAAGCGCCGCCAGCGGTTTGCGGCAAACGATCGATCAGTGATCGACCCACGGCCCCATCGGGCCGCCGTCATCGTGATCCCAGCCGCCCGAGCGGCGGGTCATGAAGGCGCCAAGCAGGGTGAGCCCCACCACAACGCCAACCGCCACAAGAAACCAGAAGAACATCACCGCTCCACGGTCCGGCTCGCTCGCGGGAGACTAAGACGCCTCCCCAACAGCCTGTGTGGATAATGTAGCCCGCTTCGGCAGGCTTTTCGAGGGCAGGCCTATCCAGACGCGCAGAACGGGAACCCGGCGCCCCAGATCGTAGAAAAGCCAGCACCCGAGCGCGGTCGTTCCGATCAGCATGGGCGCTTCGAGGGCGAGAGGAAGCTGGAGTTCGTCGAGATAGTGGCCGGCGACGACGATGATCGTCTGGTGGATCAGATAGAACGGAAAGATCGCCTGCGTGAGCATCTGCCGGATCGGGCCGTCAGCAGCCTTCAGATGGCGGTGCGCGAAGCCAAGCGCGGCGACGATCGCGCACCATGCATCAAGTTCGTGCACGCAACGCATGATGAAGCGCAGCCAATCCGGTGGCGTCGCGCCATCCGGATACGAGCCATAATAGATAACAATCGCGACCCACGAGCTCAGCGCAAGAACGAGCGCGGCCCAACGCAGCTTCACACACCGGTCAAAGAACATCTGATGCTTGGCGATCGCGAAGCCGAAGAGAAACACAGCGAAATAGAGCGGGTGCAAATACCAATCTTCACGGAAGTCATGGCTTTCGCCGAAGATCGGAAACAGCGTCACGCGCAGCGCC
>JADLHI010000094.1 GCA_020848895.1 Hyphomonadaceae bacterium | reverse complement strand
GCTTCAATGAAGCGGCCGGCGCGCTCTATAAGTTCGTTTGGAACGTCTATTGCGATTGGTATCTGGAATTCATCAAGCCGTTGCTGAACGGCGAGGATGAAGCGGCGAAGACCGAGACGCGGCGCACGGCGGCGTGGGTGTTGGATCAAATCTTGATCCTCTTGCACCCGTTTATGCCGTTCATCACCGAAGAGCTGTGGACGCGGCTTGGCGAATTCGGCGCCAAGCGCAAAGGCATGCTCATTGTCGAAGCGTGGCCGGCCCTCAGCGACGATCTCATCGATGCCGACGCCGAGGCGGAGATCGACTGGATGGTGCGGCTCATCGAAGAGACGCGCTCCACCCGCTCCGAACTCAACGTGCCGGCCGGCGCGAAGATTCCGCTGCTGCTGATCGGCGCGGATGCGCCGACGCAAGTGCGCTTGGAACGGTATCAAGACCTCATCGATCGCATGGCGCGGCTTGAGTATTCGACCAGCGCCGACGCCGCGCCGAAAGGCTCGGTGACATTCGTGCTCGACGGCTCAACGGTGGCGCTGCCGCTGGAAGGTGTTGTCGATCTGCCAGCGGAGTCAGCGCGGTTGGCGAAAGAGATCGGCAAGCTCGAAGGCGAGATCGGCAAGATGGAGGCAAAGCTTGGCAACGCGGCCTTCATCGAGAAGGCGCCCGAAGAGGTTGTCGAGGAATTGCGCGAGCGGCGTGAGGATGCGGTAGCGTCCGCGACGAAGCTGAAGCACGCGCTGGAACAGATCAAAGGCGTCGGCTGATGCGGATATTCGTCACCGGCGCATCCGGCTTCGTCGGCGGCGCGGCGGCGAGGCGTTTTGCTGAACAGGGCCATGACGTGCGCGCCATGTCGCGCTCGGAAAAGTCAGACGCGAAGATCAGAGCGCTGGGCGCAACGCCGGTGCGCTGCGATCTGGAAGACGTAACCGCCGCGCATATCGGCGATGCGGAGGCGGTGGTTCATTGCGCGGCGTTCGTCGAGCAATGGGGGCCGATCGACGCCTGGAAGCGCTTCAACATCGACGGCACGGATCGTATGCTGAAGGCGTCGCGCGAGGCGGGCGCCAAGCGGTTCATCCATATCAGCACCGAGAGCGTGCTGTGGCGCGGCCAGCATCTGCGCGGCGTGGATGAGACCTACCCACGCGCGCCGAACTCGCCCTATCCATACTCGTGGACGAAGGCGCGGGCGGAAGAATTGGTCGAGAAGGCCAACACGGACGCGTTTCAGACCATCATCCTAAGGCCGCGCTTCATCTGGGGGCCGGGCGACACGACGTTGCTGCCGACAATCGAGCACATGACCAAGACCGGTCAGTGGATGTGGATCAACAACGGGCAAGCGAAAACATCGACGACTCACATCGCCAATCTCGTCCACGCGATCGACTTGGCTCTGACGCGCGGCAATGGTGGGCAGGTCTATTTCATCCTCGATGACGGCGTGCGCACGTTGAAGGAGATGATTTCCGGGATCGCCGCGACGCGCGGGATCACGTTGCCGGAGAAGAGCGTGCCGTCATGGCTTGCGGATATGCTGGCGGGCGCGATGGAGACAACTTGGCGAACGTTCAATCTCAAAGGCGAACCGCTGACGCGCTTTGCCGCCATGATCATGTCGCGCGATAGCGTGCTGATCGACGCCAAGGCGCGGCGCGAGATGGGCTATGCGCCGGTAATTTCCGTTGAAGAAGGCTTAGCGCAGCTGAGAGGCAACGCCGGAGCCGGCCGGCGAGGCGCCGGCGGTCCATATTAGGTCCCTGGCTGCACGTAGGGAATGCGCCCGAAAAACTCACGTTCGGCGCGGGGCGGCGGGCGCCTGAAAACGACTCGTCGGCGCGCCGTAGCGCACGCCTTTGAAGCTCAGCACGCCGCCCGCTTGCGCGCCGCGCACGCGGCCGTATGCGGTGCGCGCGACGGGCTGTGCTTGCGCTCGTGCCGGCGAAGCGGCGGCGAGCGCGAGGCCTGCGCCCAAGACAAATCTACGGTCGATCGCGTCCATCGTTTCATATTCCCCGCACGAGCCGGCGGTTGCAATCGTGAGAGCGGTTCAGCATGCTCGGCAAGATGAGTTGTCTGGCGTGTTTGGATCGGCTGCCGATCGAGCCGAGCGCGCTTGCGCCGTTTCTCTTGGCTGTGCTTTTGATTGAGCTGACGCCTGGTCCCAACATGGGCTACCTCGCGGCGCTCAGTGCATCGCAAGGGCGCGCCGCGGGCTTCAAGGCGGTTCTCGGCGTTACGCTTGGCCTTGCATTCTACATGCTGCTGGCGGTGTTGGGCGTGGCGGAGATCATCGCGGCCGCGCCGTTTGTGTATGGCGCGCTGCGTTGGGCCGGCGTCGCGTACTTGCTTTATCTCGCTTGGGAGGCATGGCGCGGCGCGAGCGAAACCTCGCCAGACCATTCCGGAGAAACCGATCACGCGCCGTTTTGGCGCGGCCTACTCGCCAATGTGCTCAATCCCAAGGCGCTGGTGTTCTATGTGGCGTTGCTGCCGGGCTTCATTGCGCCGGATCATGCGCCGTTCTGGGTGCAGGCGCTCATCCTTGGCGCTTTGCATCTCGCGATAAGCTTTGTCATTCACGCCATGATCGTGCTGGGCGCGGCGCACGCAGGAGCGCTGATCTCACGATCGCAGAGCGCCGCGAGCGTGCGGCGGGTGTTGGCGATCGGGATTGCTTTGATCGCCCTGTGGCTGGCTTGGGAAACGCGCTGACTAGACGCTGACGATTGCGCCGCGGCCGGCCTCGTCGGCCAGCGCGATCTGCTTGCCGTCGGGCGACCAGGCGAGCGCGCTGACGGCGCCTTCACCCGGCTCGTCCAATGCCATGCCAAGCGAATCCGAGAACCGCACCAGGATCGCGGCGCCATCGGAATAGCCGATGGCGAGCACTTCTTCGGTGGGATGGAAGGCGACGGCGGTCACGAGGGCTTCGCCGCGTTCGCCGGGCTGCAGCGGTGGTTTGCCTTGCGGGCCGAGCTTGCCGACGAAGGGCCAGACGATGGCGGCGTTGGCGCCAGAGGTGGCGAGCCAACGGCCGCGTCTGTCCCACGAGAAGCTGCGCGTCTTGGAGGGATAGCCGTCCATCCGGAGATCGGTTTTCTCCGGCAAGCGCCAGCCGTGCAGCGCATTTTCCTGCATGCCGGTGATGACGTATTCGCCTTCGGGCGATTGGGTGACCGCGAGGTGCGAGCCGGCCCATTTCAGCGCATTGCCCTTATCGTCCGCGGCGAGCACCAGGCGCATAGTGACGCCGCCATAATGACTGACCGCGAGGCGGCGGCCTTTGCCGTCGAGCGCGATGCCGCCGATCGTTGAGGGGTGGGTGAAGCGATGGGATTCCTTATCGGCTTTGAAGACGATGGCCTCCTTGCCGACGCCGGCGACGATCACGCCGGATGCCGCATTCGACACGAGGTGGTCGATCCATTTGCGGACTTCGCCGAGCGTGGCGACTTCGCCTGTCGGTGAAATGGCTTTGATCGCGCCATCGTCGCCGCCGGTGACGAGGCGTTTGCCGTCTGGATGGAGCGCGGCGCTGAGGATGACGCCGTCATGCGCGGCGATGCGGCGTGTCTCGCCTTCGCGCGCGGCGGCGAGCAGGTTTCCATCGCTGAGCGCGAAGAAGGCTTCGCCGCCCAGCCAATGGGCTGACGTGGCGCCCGCGCCGATCGCGAGCCGGCGGCCGTTTTCGTAGACTTGCGCCGTCACGCCGCGCACGCTTCGAAGGCTGTTTCCAGTTCGGCGCGGTCTAGGTTTTTGCCGATGAAGACGAGCCGCGAGATGCGCTTTTCGCCGTCTTTCCACTCAAGTTGGGTATCCCCTTCGACGATCATGTGAACGCCCTGGACGACGAAGCGCTTCGGCTCATCGGGAAACGCGAAGATGCCTTTGAGTCGGAGGATATCCGGACCGCGCGCTTGGGTGAGGTCGTTCAGCCAGGGGAGCAGCTTTTCCGGATTGATCGGTTTTTCGGTCGAGAGCGAGACGCTGGTGATGCCGCTGGCCGAGACGTGATCGTCGTGAGCGTGATCATGGTGGTGGTGATGATCATGGCCGTGATGATCGTGGTCGTGATCGTGGTGGGCGCAGGTGTCGTCGCAATCGTGGTCCGGCAGGAAATGCGGATCGATTTCGGTGACGCGGTCGAGATCGAACGCGCCAAGGCCCATAATGCTGTCGAGCGCGATGTCGCCGCGCTGCATCTTGTGAAGGCGAGCCGTGGCGTTGACTTGGCGGATGGCGCGCTCGACGGCGGCGAGTTCGTCCTTTGAGACGAGATCGGTCTTGTTCAGCAGGATGACGTCGGCGAAGGCAATCTGTTCGCCCGCTTCTTCGTTGTTCTTCAGTTGATCGAGCACGTGCTTGGCGTCGACGACGGTGACGATCGCATCGAGCTTCGTCTTCGCGCGCACGTCGGCGTCGACGAAGAAGGTTTGCGCAACGGGCGCCGGCTTCGCCAAGCCGGTAGTTTCCACAAGGATTGCGTCAAAGCCGCCTTTGCGCTTCATCAAACCTTCAATGATGCGGATGAGGTCGCCACGCACGGTGCAGCAGACGCAGCCATTGTTCATCTCGAACACTTCTTCGTCCGCATCGACGATCAGATCATTGTCGATGCCGATTTCGCCGAACTCATTGACGATGACGGCGTATTTCTTGCCGTGCTGTTCGGTCAGGATGCGGTTCAAAAGCGTGGTCTTGCCCGCGCCCAGGAAGCCTGTGAGCACGGTAACTGGAACTGGCTGGGTCATGGCCCCTTAGATAGCTATTTCAGTCCGTTTCGCCAGCGGCCCCGGCGCGCCCTTTGAGCGCGCCGCAGACTCAAAATTGGCCCGCATTCCGGGTGGCTGACCGGTTTCCACTCGGCTGGAATGCGGGCTAGGGTGCGGGCCAAACGGTGGGGAAACCGCATGAATTGGAAGCGCGTGGCGCTGCTGGTGGCCGGCAGCCTGTTGACGGTGGCGCTGCTGGGTGTGGGGGTGCTCACTTTCCTGGTGCTGCGGCTCGATGTGCGGGGCGAAATCGAGCGCAATGTGGAAGCCGCGACCGGCCGCGACCTCACTATCAACGGCAGCGTCGGCGTCAGCTATTGGCCCGTGCTGGGTCTGAAGGCGCAAGATGTGACGTTGGCGAATGTCGCGGGCGGGCGCGCGCCTTCGTTCATCGCCGCCGATGAAATCGACATCGGGGTGGAATTGCAGCCGTTGCTCCATCGGGAAGTGAACGTGCGGCGCTTGGTGTTTCAACGCCCGCGCGTGGCGCTGGAAGTCGATGCGAACGGGCAGCCGAATTGGCTGCTGCGGCCGCCCGT
>JADLHI010000093.1 GCA_020848895.1 Hyphomonadaceae bacterium | reverse complement strand
GTACGGCGTAACGCCACGTGAGCCGCAGCCATAGTGGCGCGCACGCCTCAAACGCCGGAACAACTGTTTTGGCGGCTGTCCGCAATTGACCTGTCGCTCCCGCGGCGCTCCAATTCGCCCAGGCGCCGGGGAAGCGCCGCTCGGGGGAACAGCATGGTGCGGCTGATACTTGGCGGATTGGCGTTGGTGCTCGTCGCGTTGGCGGGGTTCGTCGGCTACCGGACGATGTCCTTCACCGCGCCGCCCCCGCCAGCCAACGTGCAGGTTCCCGATACGTCGAGTTACACGATCGACGTCGCCTCGGCTGCGGCGCATCTCAGCCAAGCCGTGCGCTTTCGCACCGTCTCGCTCGTCTCACCCGAGGAAGACCGCAAGCCCTTCACCGACCTGCAAGCCTGGATGATCGCGACGTATCCAGCATTCAACGCCGTCGCGCACCGCGAGGTCGTGAACGATCTCACTGTGATCTACACCTGGGAGGGCAGCGATCCCGCACAGCCGCCGCTGCTGTTGCTCGCCCACCAGGACGTCGTGCCGGTGCCAGACGATACGCGCGCCGCCTGGACGGTCGATCCGTTCGCTGGCGAGATGCGCGACGATGCGATCTGGGGCCGTGGCTCCATCGATGACAAAGGCTCGCTCGTGCTGTTGCTGGAAGCGGCGGAGTATCTGGCGCGGCAAGGCGAGAAGCCGGTTCGCACCATCATCTTCGCGTTCGGCCATGACGAAGAGATCGGCGGCGACGATGGTGCGGTGCCGGCGGCGGCCCTGTTGCAGCAGCGCGGCGTGCGCGCCTGGTTCGCGCTCGACGAAGGCATGGCCGCGATTGCTAACCATCCGCTGACTGGCGGTCCTGCTTCAATGATCGGCATTTCCGAGCGCGGGTTTGGCACGCTACGGGTTCACGCTATCGGTCAGCCTGGCCACTCCTCGATGCCGCCGCCGGAAACCGCCGTCTCGCTTGTCTCCGAAGCGGTCGTGCGCATCCACGATATGCCGATCGAGCAACGTCTCGAAGGCGGCCCGGCGATCGATATGATGCGTGCGCTCGCGCCGGAGATTTCGCTCACCAACCGTATGGCCGTTTCGAATGAATGGCTTTTCGGTCCGCTGCTGCGCCAGCGCATGGCGCAAGACCGCACCGCCCGCGCGCTGATGGGCACAACCGTTGCGCCGACCATGATCAACGGCGGCATCCGCCCGAATGTGCTGCCGGCCGAAGCGACAGCGATGATCAATTATCGCTTCCATCCGCGCGACACGGCCGCTTCCATCCTCGAACGCGCCCGCGCCGAAGTGGCGGGCATGGAGGGCGTTGATGTCGATTGGGCCGAGCCGCCGCGTGATGCAACCACCACATCCAGCACCACCAGCAGCAGCTATGCGCTGCTGGCGGCGCTCTCGCGCAGCGTCTTGCCGGATGTGCCGGTCGCACCCGGCCTCGTGCTCGCCGGCACGGACTCACGTCACTATTCAGAAGTGGCCGAGAACGTGTATCGCTTCCAGCCGATGATGTTCTCCGCCGACGATCTCGCCGACATTCACGGCACGAACGAGCACATCAGTCTGGAAAACATCGAACGCACGGTCCGATTTTACATCGGCCTCATGGAAGCAGGAGCGATGCAATGATCCGGTCAGCCTTGTTTGCCGCCGCCCTGGCGCTCGCCGCGTGCACGCCCGCTCAAGAAGCCAAAGAGGAGGCAGCGCCGGTGGCCAACAATTCCGTGCCGGCGCCAACGCCGAACGATGTCGCCGTGCGCATCACCCAGGAGCAGAACGGCCAGACGGTGAATGTCGGCGTCAATCAGCGCTTCGCTATCGAACTCGTCGGCGTGCCGACAGCCGGTTACGTCTGGGCGCCGGCCACCGTTCCAGCCTTCATCACCCGCGCCGGCGAAGCCTCGGGCAACACCACCCAAGCGCAAAGCCAGCCGGGCTTCACCGGCGGCAATCATTGGGAAGTGACGATATTCACCGCGACCGCCGCGGGCACAGGTGAAATCGTCATGGAACAGCGCCGCCCGTGGGAAACCAACGAGCCGGCGAACCAAACCTTCCGCATCACTATCCACGCGCAATGAAATGCACCGGCGCCGAAACGCGTCACCCTGAGCTTGTCGAAGGGCGACGCCAAGTGCTGGCGCCTGCGCTTGAGTAGCGTCAGCCTGAGCTTGTCGAAGGCGGGGGGCGCCCCGCAACGCGTAACAACGCCATGATCTTCCTCGCCCAGACCGCGCTCTACATGCTGGCCGTCGCCGGCGTCGTGGCCGGAACGCTGGGGCTTATTTTCTTTGCTGGCGGGGCAATGAACAAGGCGCGCCCGATCGAGATGCGTCGCCGCCGGGCCTTGCTTGCTGTGCTTTGTGCGTGCGGGATTGTCGCATCGGCGGCGCTGGGGTTTGTCGCCATCCCCGCGATCCTTTATCTCGCTCAGCAATGAGCGAGCTTCTCCGGGACCTTTGGTATTTTGCCGCGACTTCGCGTGAACTGAAGCGCGGGCAGATGTTCCGCCGCGAAATTCTGGGCGAACCGGTGCTGCTCGGCCGCGACGAAGAGGGCAAGGCGTTCGCGCTCCGCGATATCTGCCCGCACCGCGCCGTGCCGCTTTCGGCCGGCCGCATCGTTGCCGAGAATGGCGTGCAGACGGTGGAGTGCCCGTACCATGGCTGGCGCTTCGGCACGCAGGACGGCGTCTGCAAACACATTCCAACTCTGCTGGCAGATCAGCCCTACGAAGTCGACCGCATTCGCGTGCGCCGGCTGCCTACGTCAGAGGCGAACGGCATCGTGCTGGTCTTCGTCTCCTCCGATCCGCGCGCGGCGGAAGCTTCCTCGCCGCCGCCGGAATTTCATCT
The DNA here is from genome assembly GCA_020848895.1 of Hyphomonadaceae bacterium. Classification (GTDB taxonomy): domain Bacteria; phylum Pseudomonadota; class Alphaproteobacteria; order Caulobacterales; family Aquidulcibacteraceae; genus Vitreimonas. Next base: position 1,280 of record JADLHI010000093.1, on the reverse strand, counting down.
CGGCGATTTCCAGGAACCGAAATTCGTCATTCACCGCATCTTCGCCGCGACCATGGACAACGCCGTTGTCGGCCTCATGGACCCGGCACACGTGCCCTACGTCCATAACCAGTGGTGGTGGCGCCCGCCGAGCGCAGGGAAGAAGCTGAAGCAGAAGCTGTTTGTGCCGCGCGAGCGCGGCTGGGCCATCGAGCGCCATGCGCCGAGCGGCAATTCGCTAGCCTATCGCATGCTGTTCGGCGGCAACGTCACGACGGAAATCTCGTTCATGCTGCCCGGCTTTCGCTGGGAAGTCGTCGAGAACGAAACGGCGCGTCTGTTCACGCTGACCTGCCTCACGCCCGAAAACGAAAAGTCGACGCGCATCACGCAAGTGACGTATTGGAAGAACGCGCCGTTGCTCGATGCGATGAAGCCAATCCTCGTTCCTGCCGGTCGCGAATTCCTCGATCAAGATGGCCGCATGGTCGATCTGCAAAACGAGGGCCTGCGCTACAGCCCATCCATGCTCTGGATCGATGACATCGACGTCCAGGCCAAGTGGTACCTGAAGCTCAAGCGCGAATGGACCAAGAGCCGCGAAGAAAAGCGCGCCTTCGTCAATCCCATCGAGCCGACGACGCTGCGCTGGATGAGTTAGGGCGCGTTGGGCGCTACCTCGGAACCAGCACAACCGGAATAGTCACTTCGCGCGGCGCGGCGTTGTCGGCGGGCATGTCTTCCTGCAGCACCAAAGTCGCCGGCGTGTCTTGCGTGACGTTGAACGCGAACTCAGCGCGATAGCGCACCGGCGCTTCGGTCATCCAATCGCTTTGCGCCCGCGCCGGCGCCTCGGCGATGACATCGCCGTTTGCACCGACGAGCTTAGCCACGAATTGCGCTTCGAAATACCAATCGCCGGGTGCTGCGCCTTCGATCACGAACGGACTGTTCACGCGCGCGCCAGCCTCGAGCGAGTCGACAGTCACGGCGGGCGCGGGCGCGGCCTCTGTCGTTACCGGCGGCGGTGCTGGCGGCGCCGGCGGCGAGCACGCGGCCAGCGCCAAAATGCAAAGAGCGGCCATGAAACGCATGGTGCGAGGCATAACAATCTCCCAGATCACGCTTATCGGACCAGCTGGTGGCGGCAAGAAGGCGCGGACTCAGCCATCGCTATAGATGGCCTTCGCCACTTCGGCTTCGCGCCGCTCGTCAATGATGCGGCGCGCCACATCGTCAGGCACGCCGACGCCGCTCAGCAGAGCCTCGCCGAGCTGCAGCGCCGCTTCGATCGAGTCCGG
>JADLHI010000092.1 GCA_020848895.1 Hyphomonadaceae bacterium | reverse complement strand
GCGGCAAACCGATCGCGCTCGCCGCTATCGTGCTGGTGGCGTTTACGATCATCTTCATCGACGAAACGCGCGGCTCGCGCATTATCACCCAAGAGCGCAGTTTCTTCGGCGTCCTGCGCACGCGTGAGTTTGATACCGGCGATCCGGCGGTGCCACGCACGCGCATCCTCATGCACGGCACCACCATTCATGGCGCGCAGCTCGTTGGGCCCACTGTCGAGCGTCAACCGCTGACCTACTATCATCCGCGCACCGCGCTGGGGGAGGCGATACTTGCCGGCATTGTGATGGGGCCGTCTTCCAACGTAGCGTTGATCGGCTTGGGCACCGGTTCGACGGCATGTCTGTTGCGGCCACAAGATCACCTGACGATCTTCGAGATCGATCCGGCGGTGGTGCGCTTGTCGGGACAGCCGGGCGGCGACTTCACATTTGTTCCAGTGTGCCAGCCAGGCCGCCGCATCGAGTTGGGTGACGCGCGGCTGCAGATTGCCGAAGAGCCAGATCACGAGTTCGACGTCATCGTCGTCGACGCGTTCTCATCCGACGCGATCCCTGCGCACTTGCTGACGCGCGAAGCGATCGCGCTTTATCTATCGAAACTCACCGACCGTGGGATCGTGATCCTTCACTTGTCGAACCGCAATCTGGCCCTGGTTTCGGAGGCTGCGCGTGTCGCGCACGACCTCAACGCGCCGTATCTCTACCGGATCAGTGATCCGTTCCAGATGGAGCAAGCCTCGTGGGTCGGAGGTTTAGCGGCTAGCGTGATGATCATTGGCCGCACCCCCCAGGCGCTGACATCGCTGACACTCAATCCGGACTGGCGCGTCATCCCCGCGCCGCCGGGGCGGGCTTGGTCCGATGATTACATCAACCTGCCGCGCGCGCTCTGGGAGGGCTTGCCGTTCGGCCCGCGCGGCAACTCCGTCGAGACCTGCCGCATCTACGTGGATTACTGCACTGAGACTCCGGCGGCGGAGACACCAGCCCAAACGCCTACGCCGGCCGCTCAACCGTCGCCGTAGCCTGCGCCGCGAGGCCTTCCTCGCGCCCGAGGAAGCCCATGCGTTCGGTCGTGGTCGCTTTCACGCTGACGCGCGAGAGCGCAAGTCCAAGCACTTCGGCCGTGCGGGCGCGCATGGCTTCGCGATGAGGTCCGATCTTCGGGCGTTCGCAGAGCAGCGTGACGTCCACATGCACGATCCGCGCGCCGGCGTCGGTCGCGATTTTGGCGGCGTGACGCAAGAAGCGTTCGGAGTCCGTGCCCTTCCACTGCGGATCGCTTGGTGGGAAGTGCGCGCCGATATCGCCTTCGCCGAGTGCGCCGAGAATGGCGTCCACCAGCGCATGCCAACCGGCGTCCGCATCGGAGTGACCGATGAGACCTTTGCTGTGCGGAATGCGTACGCCACACAGCGTCACGAACGCGCCATCGCCGAAGCGGTGCGCGTCGACCCCGTTGCCGACGCAGATGATGCGCTCGGCGCCGAGCATGCGTTCGAGCATAACGATGTCCTCTGGGTAGGTGATCTTCATCAGCTTAGCATCGCCGGGGATGAGCAGAGCCTCGCCACCGTTGGCGCGGACGGCTGCGATGTCGTCCGTCAGCGAAGCGTCTGGCGCGAGTGCGGCGTACGCGGCCCGAAGCGCGTCAGCGCGGAATGCCTGCGGTGTTTGAATGCGCATGAGCCCGTCGCGCGCCACGTCTTCGACAATGCGTCCACCTGCGTCCGTGCGGCGGAGCGTGTCGGGCAACGCAAGCGCTGGAGCAACGGCGGAGGCGCCGGTTTCAAGCTTGGCGAGAAGCGCGCCGATCATCTCGGCATCCAGCCCAGGGCGCGCGGCGTCGTGAACCAAGATCGCGTCGGCGTCGCCAATCGCCGCTAGCCCAGCGCGGACCGAAGCGGTCCTTGTTGGACCTCCTTCGACAATCCTGACCGTGCTTGGCCCTGCGGTTGCGGCGCGGCAGAGATCGGCATGTTCGGGCGCGCCGGCGATGACAATTTCGCTCGCGCCGGCGCCAGCCAGAGCCGAGGCCGACCAAGCGATCACCGGTTTTCCAGCCAACAGCTTGTATTGCTTAGGAATGTCGCCACCCGCGCGCGCGCCGCGGCCGCCGGCCACAATGATCGCCGCGAACCTCATGCTTGGAGAAATCCGCCGCCTAAATGTTGCATCGCAGCATAAAACCCTTGGCGCCCGCTTTTTAGGCGCCCTAAGCTCCCCGTCGAACGGGGTGCCGAGTGTTCGATTTGAACGAAAAACCGCCTCTTGTCTCGCTCGCGCCGATGGCGGGCGTGACCGACATTCCGTTCCGTCGCCAAGTGAAGGCCTTCGGTGGCCAATACTGTGTCTCCGAGATGGTGGCGTCTGACCAGCTTGCGCGGGCGCGGATCGACATGGTCCGCCGCGCGGCGGGCGCCGGCGTGATCTCGCCGCTGGTCATCCAACTCGCCGGCCGCGACCCCGAATGGATGGCCGAGGGCGCGCGGCTTGCGGAGGCCGCCGGCGCCGATGTCATCGACATCAACATGGGCTGCCCATCGAAGAGCGTCACCAGCGGGCTTTGTGGCTCCGCACTGATGCGCGAACCCGATCACGCCATGCGTCTCGTCGAAGCGACAGTGAACGCGACGAAGCTGCCCGTGACCCTGAAGATGCGTTTGGGTTGGGACCACAATTCGCTCAACGCCGCTGACATGGCCAAGTGCGCCGAAGATGCCGGTGTGCGCATGCTCACCATTCACGGACGTACGCGCCAGCAATTCTTTCGCGGCGCCGCCGATTGGTCCGCGATCGCGCCAGTTGTGCGCAAGGTGCGCATACCGGTGATCGCCAACGGCGATATCGGCGCCGCCGCTGACGCACGCCGTGCGCTTGAGCTTTCAGGCGCCGCCGGCGTGATGATTGGGCGCGCGGCGCAAGGCAGGCCTTGGCTGCCTGCCGCGATTGAGCGCGCGCTGAAGCAAGGCGGAGAGATTTGCCCGCCCTCGCGTGCGCGATTGCTCGAAAGCCTGCTCACGCTCTGCGACGATACGCTTGCGTTCTACGATGGCGCGCTTGGCGTGCGTGTCGCCCGCAAGCACATCGCCTGGATGATCGACTCTGAGTTTGGCGCGGCGGCGCGCGCTATCCGCAAACAGATTTGCATGCTCGAAGATCCGCGCCGCGTTCGGGAGGCGTTGATTCAGCTCTTCGATGACGAATCGGATCGGGCCGCGGCATGAACGACCCGATCGTCCGCCCGTTGCCACAGCGCTCCTTGGCGCCGGATGCAGAACGGTGGCTCGAGGCGTTGCCGGCGCCGGTGCTGGGGATCGACGCAGGCGAACGCATTCGCTTTGTGAACGCCGCCGCCGCTGAATTGCTGGCGGGAGTCGGGCGCGGACTGCTTGGGCGGCGATTGGACGAAATCTTCGGCGTCGACGCGCCGATCATCGCACTCGCCCGCCGCACGCTGGCTGGCGCGAGCGGCGTTGCGGAAGCGGATGTCGCTTTGGTCGGTCCAGGCTTTGCCCTGGGTCACGCCTCCGTGGCGGCCGCTCCGGTAGGGGAGAATGGATACATTGCGCTGGTGTTGACGCGCCCGCCGCGCGCCCGCGCCGCGCCGCCAGCCGCCGCAAGCTCGGCGGCGCGCACGCTCGCCCACGAAGTGCGCAACCCGCTCGCTGGCATTCGCGCCGCCGCGCAACTTATCTCACGCGCCGACGATCCGGACTCGGCTGCGTTGGCGAAGCTGATTGTCGATGAAGTCGATCGAGTCCGCCGTCTGACTGACCGCATCGATCCGTTGGGCGCCGTCGACGCCCCTCGGTTCGACCGCTTCAACATTCACGAAGCGCTCGATCGCGTGCGCAAGCTCATTGGCTCGAGTGCGCCCAATGTGATGATCCGCGAGCGCTACGATCCGAGCTTACCGCAAGTGCGCGGCGATCTAGATCAATTGATTCAGGCGCTGCTGAATGTCGCAAAAAACGCGGCTGAAGCCGTGACCGAGCAGAACGACGGCGAGATCGCAATTTCAACGTCGTATCGCTCCGGGGTGAAATTTCGCTCGGCCGCCAGCGGCGCCGCGCGCGCGCAGCTTGAGATTCAGATCGTCGACAACGGCCCAGGCTTGCACCCTGATGTTGCCGACCGCTTGTTTGAAGCCTTCGCCACCACCAAGCGCGACGGCATGGGCCTTGGTCTCACGGTCGCCGCCGACATCATCGCCCGCCACGACGGGCGCATTGAAGTGGAAAGCCAACCCGGCCGCACCGCCTTCAAAATTCTACTCCCCATCGATCCGGACGAAACCACATGAGCGCCCGCATTCTCCTTGCCGAAGATGACAACTCGCTGCGCCTGGTGCTGTCGCAAGCGCTCGGTAAGGAAGGCTATGACGTACGCGCCACCGGAAACGTCGCGACGCTTTCGAAATGGGTGCGCGACGGCGAAGGCGATCTGGTCCTGAGCGACGTCTACATGGGCGACGATTGCGTGTTCGATGCGTTGCCCGCGATGCGCATGGCGCGGCCGCACCTGCCGGTGATCGTCATGAGCGCGCAGAGCACCGTCAGCACGGCTTTGAGCGCGGCCGGGGCCGGCGCATTCGATTACATGCCCAAGCCGTTCGATCTCGACGATCTGATGGCGGCGGTGAAGCGCGCGCTCGTCGGCGGCCCCGATGCGAAAACGCGCGCGCAGGCTTCGAAGGCGGAAAAGGAAGAGCGTCTGCCGCTGATCGGCCGCTCGGCGCCGATGCAGGATGTGTATCGCGTGATGGCGCGCGTCGCCGGCACCGACCTTACCGTGTTGATTGAAGGCGAGAGCGGCACCGGCAAAGAACGCGTGGCCCGCGCGATCCACGATCATGGTCGGCGCTCGTCTGGCCCGTTCATCGCGATGAGCCTTGCCGGCGCGCAATCGCTACAGCTGGAGCGCGAATTGTTCGGCCCACAGGGCAAGTTCGCGCAAGCTCAAGGCGGCACGCTCTTTCTTGAAGACATCGATGAATTGCCGCAAGACTCGCAGACGCGCCTTGCCGGCTTGCTGCATGCGGAAGAACCTGGCGATCGTCCCGATGCGCGCCTCATCGTGTCGTCACAACGCAGCCTTGCGACGCTGACGCGCCAAGGCGCGTTCCGTCAGGACCTGTTCTACCGCCTCAACGTCGTGGTCATCCGCATGCCGCCGCTGCGCGAGCGCTTGGAAGACATCGGCGATCTGGCGCGCGCTTTTCTTGTGCGCGCCAAGCGCGAAGGCTTGCCGGATAAGTCGATCGACAACGCGGCGATCGAGCGGCTGAAGGCGCACAGCTTCCCTGGCAATCTGCGCGAACTCGAAAACCTCTTGCGCCGTGCAACGGCGCTCAGCCCGGCGAGCGTCATCAGCGCGCGCGAAATCGGCCGCGAACTCGGGCACGCGGACAATAACGTGGTCCCTGAGGAGGCGACCGATGGCTTCGAGGCGGCGGTGACGCGCCGGGTGGAAGGGGAGTTTGCTGCTGCAAGCCCTGGCTTCCCGATAGCGGGCCTCTATGATCGGCTTCTGGCCGAGGTCGAGCGCCCGCTCATCACCCAGGCGTTGCAGGCGACGCGCGGCAACCAGATCAAGGCCGCAGCCATCCTGGGCATCAACCGGAATACTCTCCGGAAGAAAATACAGGCCCTGGGCCTGGCGACTGGCCGAAGCGATTGACCTGACCGTGATATTGGTTCAACACCATGTTGCTATTCCGCAACATGGTGACCCCCGGCCATGGCAGAAATCACCGCAGATGAGCCGGCCAGCGCGGGCGTGCTCTCCGACCAGCCGCAGAGCCGCAGCGCGCTGACCTTCGTGGTCGGCCTCGCCCTAGCGGGCGCGTTGACGGCGGTGGCGACGATAACGTTGCTCATGGGCGACGGCCTTGCCGGAGAAAACAACGGCCTCATTCGCGCTCTTCTGATCGCGAGCCTTGTGATATCGGCGGGCCTCGCGGGAATTCTTATCCATCGGATATTGCGTGTCGCGCGCGCCTGGCGCGCCGCGGCGACCGGCGCACGACTGCACCTGCGCTTCGTCACACTCTTCAGTCTCGCCGCATTGGCGCCTGCGATCATCGTTGCGGTGTTCTTGGGCGTCACTTTCACGCAAGGCATGGATCGTTGGTTCAGCCAACGCGTCGTCGACACCATCGAGAGCGCTGCGGACGTTGGCGCCGCCTATGTTGATCTCGCCTCCGGCGGTTTGGGCGGCGAAGTGCAAGCGATGGCCGAGGATCTCAACGCCGCGCGCGGCGGCTTGACCTCCGATCCGTCGCGTTACGCCGCATTCTTGCAGTTGCAAGGCGAACGGCGCGAGCTTTCATCCGTCTATGTCATCGACGGCACCGGCAGCGTCCTCGCCGGCGGCGCTCTGGTGGAAAACGCGGTGCCTTATAGCGCGCCTTCGCAAGAGGCGCTGTCGGTGGCGAACCAAGGCGAAGTGTCGGTGCGCTTCGATCAGGACAACGACCGTTTGCTCGCGCTCTATCGTTTGTCCGCCTACAACAATGCCTACGTGTTCGTGTCGAAGCGGATCGAACCGGGC
>JADLHI010000091.1 GCA_020848895.1 Hyphomonadaceae bacterium | reverse complement strand
TTGAGCGCTTCCTCGCTGCGCGCGCCGGGGGCCGTCAGCTCAAACACGCGCGCTTGCTCAGGCGCGAGCCGTGTTGGGCGGCCTGGCAAAGCGAAGAAGGCGACAGGGTACGAAGCGCCGGCCAAGATGACGGTGTCGACTTGCGCCAGCGTCGCGGCAGCCATCTCGCTGAGATAGGGCAGGCGCTTGAGTTCGGCGGCCGCTCTCTCGCGGCGCACGCGTGCTGGGAAGGTTTCGATCAGAACCAGGGCGCCGGTCTTCGCGCCGATCCGTTGCGCGGCGGCGCAAGCTTCGGCCGAGAGGAAGCGCCCGCCCAAGAGCAGCACGCTGCGCGGGCCGAGCAAACGCGCGGCTTCCTCCAGATTGGCGGACTCGGCGTTCGAGTGTTGCGTACTGCGAGCCGATGTTGGTTTCGGTTCGTCATCGCTCCAAGCAACGTCCGCGGGAAGAATGAGCGCGGCGGGGCCGCTGCTGCGCGCCGCATCGATTGCTTCACGCGTTAGATTCAAAAGATCTTCTGTCGTCTCGGCCGTCTTCACCCATGACGAGACCGGGCGCGCAAGCGAAGCAATGTCGCTTGCGAGCGGCGGGTTGTTGGCGCGATGATGAGTGGCGTGCTCGCCGATGAGTGACACGATCGGCGTGCGCGCGCGAAAGGCGTTGTGCAGATTGGCAAGGCCGTTGCCGAGACCGGGGCCTAAGTGCAGCAGCGTTAGCGCCGGCGCTTGCATCATGCGGCCATAGCCGTCGGCGGCGCCGGTGGCGACGCCTTCAAACAGGCACAAGATCGGGCGAATGCCGGGCGCGGAATCGAGCGCCGCCACCAGATGCATTTCCGATGTGCCGGGATTGGCGAAGCAGGCGCGCACGCCTTCGCGCTCGGCAAGGGCGAGAAGGGCCTGGGCCGACTTCACGCGTGCGCTCCACTGAGGCTGGCTTCAACCAGCCGGCGCGCACCGGGGGTTGCGTTCATCAGACGAAGGCCAGCGCCGCGCGCCAGGCGTGCGAGCGGCCGTTCGTCACTGTAGAGCTTTGCGATTGCGTTGGTGGCGGCAAAGAGCGGCAGCGTGGCGCGCCGATGGCCTTGCTCATAGCGGCGCAATCCCTGTGGCGCGCCGATGTCGCGGCTTTGCCGCTGGGCGGAGAGAATCTCGTTTCCAAGCGCGAACGCGCCGCGCAGCCCGAAATTGAATCCATGCGCCGTGACCGGATGCATGCCGACGGCGGCGTCGCCCAGCAGTGCGAACCGCGGCGCGACGAAGCGATCCGCGTAAACGGCCACAAGCGGATAGTAGTAGCGCGCGCTCGCCAATGCGATGTCGCCCCAGCGCTTCTTTGTGCGGCGTTCAACCTGGCGGGCAAAGGCGTCGTCGGTTAGGGCCCGCACAGCAGCCATTTCGTGCGCATCGAGCGTGAGCACGAAGGAAGATTGGTTGCCGCTGAGCGGCAGCATGGCAATGGTTTGGCCGCGGTCGAACCATTCGGTCGCGATGCCGTCATGCGGCCGGGCGTGGCGAACGCGGCAGACCAGCATGGTGCGGCCAAAGTCGACCATACGGGCGCCGATGCCTTGGCTCTTGCGCAATGCGGAAAACCGCGTGTCGGCGGCGACGATGAGCTTGCCAGTCAGTTGGCTCCCATCGGGGAGGCGCACCTTGGCGCTATTCTCGTCAATGCTCTCGATGCTTGCTGCTTGGCCAGCGAAGAGATCGCAATTGTCCTGCTCGATGACGCTCTCGAACAATATCCGGCGGATGGCGGCGTTCGGGACCAGGGCGCCGAGCGGTTCGTCGCCGCGGCGATCGGTGAATGGCAGGACATAGGGCGAAGCGCCATCGAGCACCTCGGCGCGCCGCAGCGGCGCGCTTTCATCCGGCGCGAGCCTTTGCCCGGCGCCAAGTGTCCGCAACCGTTCGATGGACGCGCGCGTGAGCGCAATCTCGCGGCCGTCATATGAAGGTGAGGCCAGATTCTGCCGAGGCTCTTTGTCGATCAGCGCAATGCGCAGCGGCGCTTGCGCGAGGCGCGCGGCGAGGCTCAAGCCGGCTGGGCCGGCGCCGACGATGATAAGATCGTAGTCGCGCACGCGACCCTCCACGCCAATGTCACGCCAATTCCGCGCAGGATCGGCGCGGGCGATGCCAAGGCGATTGATCCTGGTCAAACCTCGATGCGGCGCAAGCGCGCAGCGTTAAGGGTACAGCACCTCCACGAGCGCGCCCGCCGCGACCTCAGGCGCCCCGGCGGGCCGCATGATCAGCGCCGGCGCGTTGGCGAGGACTGAAAGAAGAGAAGAATCTTGCGCGCGGGCCGCGTTCACCCACGATTGGCCATTCTCGTCAGTTTCTGGCGTCGCGCGGAGATAGGTCTCGCGCGGACCGTTGACGGCGAGTGACGCGCGGGTTTTTGCCATCAGCGGCCGGACAGACGCGCTCGGATCGCGGCCGCACAAGGTGTCGAGCAGCGGGCGCAAGAAGAGGCGCGCGCACACGATCGCCGACGCGGGGTTGCCAGGCAGGCCCAGCAGCAGGCTCCGGCCGACGCGGGCGAACCATGTCGGCTTGCCGGGACGCACTGAGACTTTCTCAAACAGCATCTCGCCGCCGAGCGCCCGCACAGCAGGACGGGCGTGATCGTGATCGCCGACCGACGCGCCGCCGACAATCACGGTGAGGTCGTTGTGCGCGACGGCGTGCGAAATTGCGTCGGCGATATCGCTGGCCCGATCCGCAAGCGGCGGCGCCGATGAAGCATCGGCGCCCCATTGCTCGGCAAGGGCGGCAACGCCGTAGCTCATCGAGTCGAAGATTTGGTCAGCGAGCGGCGTGGCGCCGGGCGACACCAGTTCGTCGCCGCCGCCTAGCACCGCAACGCGCGGACGCCGCGATACAATGAGGTCGGCTCGTCCCACCGACGCGGCCAGCGCAATCTTCACTCCATCAAGCACGACGCCTTCGGCCAGCACGTGCGCGCCAGCCCGAAAATCGACGCCGGCTTCGCGGACATGGAGGTGCGGGGCGATCGCTGGCGCGGTGACAAGGGCGCCGTCTCGCGCCGCGTCTTCTTGAATCAAAATTGCGTCCGCGCCCGCAGGCAGCGGTGCGCCAGTGAAGATGCGCGCGCACTCGCCCGCCCCAAGCGGGCGCTGGAGCGCGCGGCCGGCGCCGGCTTCACCGATGAGACGCAGCACGCCGGGCGTGTCGGCGGCGCGCACCGCGTATCCGTCCATGGCGGAAGCGTGGAAGGGCGGCTGATCGCGCGCTGCGATAAGAGTTTCCCTGAGCGTGCGCCCGAGAGCCGCGCGCAAGGGCGCACGTTCCGTTTCGACGGATGCGGCGGCAGCGAGGATTGCCGCGCGTGCTTCGGTGACGGTGATCATGTTTGCGTCCGCACGTACGAGCCGCTCGCGCCGCCATGCTTTTCCGCAACTTCGATCCCTTCGATGGTCATGCCGCGATCGAGCGCCTTCAGCATGTCGTAGAGCGTGAGACACGCGACGGAAACCGCCGTCAGCGCTTCCATCTCCACCCCGGTCTGACCGGTTACCCGTGCGCGCGCCGACACCAAAAATCCGGGAATGGCCTCGTCCGGTTTGACGTCGACGCGAAGGCTGGTGAGCGCGAGGGGATGGCAGAGCGGAATGAGATCGGAAGTTCGCTTGCCCGCCATCACGCCGGCGATCTCGGCAATGGCGCGGACATCGCCTTTCGGAAGATCGCCCGCGAGCGCGCGGCGCAACGTCTCGGGCTGCATGCGGATGCGGCCGTGCGCGATCGCTTCGCGGTGCGTCGTTTGCTTGTCGCCGACATCGACCATTCGGGCGCGTCCGGCTTCGTCGAGATGTGTGAGGCGTTCCTTCATCTCAGCGCTCCAAGAGACGCGGCATGATTTCAACCAGATTACAGGGCGTGTGCCGGCTATCGAGCTGCCAGCGAATGATCTTCTCCCACCCATCGCGGCAGGCGCCATTCGAGCCCGGCAGAGCAAAGATGAACTTTCCTTTCGCGACGCCGGCGCAGGCGCGCGATTGCAATGTCGAGAGACCGACGCTTTCAAAGCTCAGCATGTGCCAAACGATCGCGAAGCCTTCGATCTCTTTTTCGAAGAGCGGCCGAAGCGCTTCCGGCGTCACGTCGCGGCCGGTGAGGCCGGTGCCGCCCGTCGATACGATGACGTCGACGTCGGGAGACTCAATCCATGCGCTCACTTGCGCGCGAATGAGGGCCGCTTCATCGCGCACCAGCATACGCTCGGCGACGTGATGACCGTCCCGCGCGACGAGTTTGGCGAGCAAGGCGCCGGAGGTGTCGGTCTCATCGTCGCGCGTGTCGGAGATGGTCAGAACCGCCACGTTGACAGGCTTGAACGGCAGGCTTTCATCTATCCTGCACGCATGGTCGTTCATTTCGAATGCTCCTCGCGCCGGCGGCGGTCCTCCGCGGTCGGCTCAATCCAACAGGCGCCGTCTGGGCCGGTTTCGCGCTTCCAAAACGGCGCGTCGGTCTTGAGATAGTCCATCAATTCCTCGACAGCGGCGAACGCCGCCGCGCGGTGGGCGCTAAGCGCTGCAACCAGCACAATCGGTTCGCCCGGCGCGATGGCGCCGAAGCGATGAATAACCAGGACGTCCGAGATATTGTGCTTTGCCGCAATCAGGCATGCGAGCCGCTCGATCTCTTTTTCCGTGAAGCCGGGATAGTGTTCAAGTTCAAGCTGCGTGACCTCGCCGTTCTTCGACGCGCCGCGACAATAGCCGGCGAACGTGACGGCCGCGCCGCAATCGGCGCCGCGCGCGGCCACAAAGCGCGCGACCTCCGCATCGGGCGCGAACGCCTCGCCGGTGACAAGCGTTTCGATCATGTCGCCAGCGCCGCCGCCGCTATGCCCAGCACGACGCCCAGAACGCGCAACACGCCGCGTCTATCCAAGCCTTTGAGGCTCCATGTTGTGCCGATCAAGGCGCCGACCAAAGCGGCGCCCGCGAACCAGGGCAGATAAGCGGGCAGCGCCGCAAGCGAGGATGTGCGGCCAGCCAGTCCCGCGATGGAATTGACCACGATGAAGCACGCGGCGATGCCGGTTGCGCGTTGTGGATCGGCCCAACCTGCAAACACGAGAAGCGGCGAAAGATAAACGCCGCCGCCAATGCCAGTCAGGCCCGCCAGCGTCCCCAGCGCGGCGCCGGCCGGCAAGGCGATGAAAGGCGAAGGCGCTGCACTGGGCTTGATGGCGTCGAGCGTGGGCCAGAAGAGGTAGCGAATAGCGGCAGCCGCGAGCGCCGCCGCGAGCAGCGGGCGATAGATATCTTCCGGCACGTCGATTCGGCCCGCGAAAAACGCGGCTGGAATGGCGGCGACCGCGAACGGCCAGAAGACGTTCCAGTCGAAGCGTCCAGCCTGCACAAAACGCCAAGCGCCAAGTCCGGCGACTAGAATGTTCAGCACAAGCGCCGCTGGGCGCACCTCTTCGGGCGCGAGGCCCGCCACCGCCATGAGCGCGATATAGGCGGATGCGCCGCCGTGGCCGACGGAAGAATAGAGCGTCGCGGCCGCGGCGATTGCGAGCGTGAGCAGAAGGATCGTCTGGTCCATTCAGCCTCCGCTCAGCGGCGGCAGAAAGGCGATCTCGGCCGCTGCGCGCACGTCTTGCGCGTCTTTGTTGCAGATCACCTGATCGACGACGACATGGACGCCGCGTGCAGAGATCGCCGAGCCAAGCGCGGCGTCGTTGCGCGCAAGCCAATCGCGAAGATCGGCGACCGTGCCGACATCATCGGGCAGTGCGACCAGGCGCTCTCTACCCCCGGCGGCGTCGCGCAGGCGGCCGAAAAATAGAATGCGCATCATCCGCCGGTCACCGACATATGCCGGACCGTTGCAGGCGTTCGCAAGCGCTCGACCTGGAAGTCGTGCCCCTTGGGCCGAAGCGTCATGGCGTCGTCGAGAATGGCGTCGAGGCGCGTATCGTTTGCCTCGGCGCGCAGAGTCTCGCGCAGGTCCACCGATGTTTCATGGCCGAGGCAAAGATAGAGCTTTCCTGTGCAGGTGAGCCGCACTCTTGAGCACGCCTCGCAGAAATTGTGGCTGAGCGGCGTGATGAAGCCCAATCGGCCGCCGGTTTCTTCCACGCGCACGTAGCGCGCCGGCCCACCTGTCCGGTCCGGCAGATCGGTAAGGCGCCAGTAGCTCGCCATATCTTCGCGGACGCTCGTCAAGGACAAGAATTGATCGGTGCGGTCTTCATCGATCTCGCCAAGCGGCATGGTCTCGATCAGGGTCATGTCGAAACCGCGTCCATGCGCCCATTTTATCAGATCGGGAATCTCGTGCGCGTTGTCGCGCTTCAGCGCCACCGTGTTGATTTTGATTTTCAGTCCCGCACGTTCGGCGGCGTCGATGCCCGCGAGCACCTGGGGCAGGCAATCGCGGCGCGCGATGTGCTTGAAGGTGTCGCGGTCGAGTGAATCGATCGAGACGTTGACGCGCCGTACGCCCGCCGCAAAGAGCGGTTCGGCGAAATCCGCAAGCTGCACGCCATTGGTGGTGACGGTGATCTCGTCGAGGCCGGCGTTGAGATGGCGCTTGACGAGGTTCAGCAGGTCTAGGAACCCACGGCGGACCAGCGGTTCGCCGCCGGTGAAGCGCAGGCGCCGCACGCCGCGTCTTACAAATGCCGAGCAGAGGCGATCCAGTTCTTCGATGGTCAAGAGTTCGGCGCGGGGCAGGAAGCGCATCCGCTCGCTCATGCAATAAATGCAGCGCAAGTCGCATCGATCGGTGACGGACACCCGTAGATAAGTGATGGCGCGGCCAAACGGATCGACAAGCGGTTTCATGCGCCGAACTCCAGCGCCGCCAATGCGGTTGGCGTATTGGCGTTGGCGAAAGCGTCCGTGTCGCTGAACTCAACGGCGCGCGCGCCACTCTCCGCCAGGAAGGCGCGGACCGCTGGATGATCGCCGCTTCGCAGGCGCTCGTTCAAACTCTCGTACAAAGCAATACTCCAGAGCGTGCAGAGCGGATGTTCGCCCGCGCGCGTCATTGCGAAGGCGGCGGGCGCCGCGCCGATCTGTTCGGACAATCGGGTGACCATGTCACAAGGCAGGCGCGGCGCGTCACACGGCGCGGTCGCGAGAAATTCGAAATTGCGCGCCTTCGCCCATGCAAGTCCGCTCAAGACGCCGGCTAGCGGGCCGCTCGGAAGGGCAGGATCGTCATAAAGCACCTCGGCGCCAAGCTGGCGCGCGCGCGCCTCGGCGCCTGAGCCGGCGCGGACGCTGATCGCGTAGCGAGGCAAACCCACGAACAGGCGCGCGGCGCGATCCATCATCGGCGCGCCGCCGAAGAGCGCCATCGCCTTCTCGGCGCCGAAACGCGTGGAGCGCCCGCCCGCGATCAAAAGTCCGCCTATGGTGTTGAGTGCAATCACGTTTTGGGCCGCGTGTAGTCTTCGATCCAGGTCAACGCGCGAATGGCATGGGGCCAGCCAAGGGTCGTGATCGCGAGATAAGCGACGTGGTGAAGCTCCTCTGGGCTCAGTCCTTCCGCCAAGGCCCTCCGTGCGTGCGAGTGCGTCGCGCCTTCGGAATCGGCGCCAATGGCGAGGGCGAGCGTCACCAAGCGGCGCGTCTTGGCGTCGAGCGGACCAGCCTCGCTGGAGGCTTCGCCAAGCGCCTGCAACGCCTTCCACAGATCGGGCTGTTCGCGCGCGACCCGTCCGGCCGCGCCTGGCAAATCCGCATCGGTTGGAGCAGATGTCATGGCGTTTGATCCTCCTTCGCGGGCGCAATGAAGGGCGCCCGTCCCGCAAGGTCAACCAAGGCGGGCCGGTTCATCGCGGTTTTTCCCGCCCGTGTTCTGAGAGCCAGATTTCCGCGTCTGCGTCGCCGACAATCTCGCCGCCGCGTGGCGCGTAATTGTCGATCAGCGGGTCGGGTTTCGCGAGATGTTCCAACGCCGCGATGTTGCTCAGCGTGACCACCGAGCCTTGCACCGCTACACCGCATTTGTTGAGCGCCGCGAACGAGCGTGAGAGATTTTCCGGTGTCATGCCTAGAAGCGAAGCCAGCACGCGCTTTTCGTGATGCAGCCTGACGATCGAGCCGCCATCCCCGACCGCGCGGAGCGCCAGCAGGTAATTGGCGAGCCGCTCGGTACTGTTGCGCAATTTGATGTTCTTCATGTTGCGAACGACGCCGCGATAGGAGCCGGCAAGATCGCGCGACACCGCCATGGCAAAGTGGCTGTCGAGGCGCATCGCAGTCCGGATCGCATCACCGGGGATCATCAAGATCTCGCAGCGCTCCAGGGTCCGCGCCGACATGAGGGCGGCGGTGTCAAGCACCACCGCCGCGAGGATCAGCGTCGACACTGGACGCAGTATGGTCATCACCGTGTCGTGGTCGTTCCAAGTTCCGTGAAGTTCGACTTGCCCCTCAAGCAGCACGTAGAGGAAGTCGACCGGATCGCCTTCGAGCAGCAGCATGGTGCCGGCGGGAAAGCGTTGAACATGAGCGCCGGCCGTCGCCACCCGGAATATTTCTGGCGCAACGTCCGCGAAGATCGGCAGTTCCCTGACCCGGTCGATGTCGCTCGCGCGCAAACTGCCCTCCGAGCCGCGTATTGTGGCGCCGTTCGCGGTCCGACAATTTGATGTATATCAAGCGAATGCGTTGACATGACATTTGTCAAGCGAAGCCTTGATAGGTCTCAAGACCTAGGCTGGCGCAACGCTTCTAGGGGGCGCCAGTAGCGCGACAAAAGCGATCACGCGCCCTCTTGTCGGTGCTTGGCTTGATTTGTATCAAACGCCTGCTCGCCGATTAGTGCTGTGGGTGTTCCCGCGAGCACCTCATCGGGGTGCTGCTTGTGAATGGGGCGATCGAAATGGCGTCACTGCAAGAGCGTGCGGGCAAACAAGCTGGCGCCGACAGCGCCCTGTGGCTCTCCACGATAGCGTTCACAGCGTGTTTCGCTGTTTGGACCATCTTCTCGATCATCGGCATCAAGATCAAAGACGATCTTGGCCTGAACGAGACTCAGTTCGGATTGCTCATCGGCACGCCGATCTTGACCGGATCGCTCATCCGACTCGTGCTCGGCGTTTGGGCTGAGCAATACGGCGGACGCGTCGTCAATCTGATTGTCATGCTTGCGGCGGCTGTCGCCACATACTTGGTGTCGTACGCTCACACCTATGAGCAATTCCTGATCGCTGCCTTGGGCGTCGGCATCGCTGGCGGTTCGTTCGCGGTCGGCGTCGCCTATGTTTCAAAATTCTATCCGCAGAGCCAGCAGGGCACCGCGCTCGGCGTTTTCGGCGCCGGCAACATCGGCGCCGCTGTCACGAAGTTCCTGGCGCCTTTCGTATTGCTGGCGTTTGGCTGGGAAGCGGTCGCGCAATATTGGGCGGCCGGCCTCGTCGTCATCGCGCTTATCTTCTTTGTGTTCACAAAGGACGATCCGGAGCTGACCGAGCGGCGGCGCAAGGGCGTGCGCCCGCGTCCGATGCTTGAGCAATTCGCGCCGCTGAAGAGCGTGCAGGTGTGGCGCTTCTCGCTCTATTATTTCTTCGTATTCGGCGCCTTCGTGGCGTTGGCGCTGTGGCTGCCGCGCTATCTGGTTGGCGTTTACGGCCTCGATCTGAAGACCGCCGGCATGGTTGCCGCCGCGTTCTCGGTGCCGGCCTCGCTGTTCCGCGTCTATGGCGGCCATCTCTCCGACAAAGTCGGCGCGCGCCAAGTCATGTATTGGACCTTCCTCGTCGGCATCGGCGCGACGTTCCTGCTTTCGTATCCGCCGACGAGCTATGTGATCGACGGCATTCACGGGCCGATCCCGTTCCGGATCGAAACCAATCTGGTCGCGTTCACCGTCATCGTCTTTGTGCTTGGCTTCTTTATGAGCCTCGGCAAAGCCGCCGTCTTCAAACACATTCCGGTCTATTACCCGAAC
The DNA here is from genome assembly GCA_020848895.1 of Hyphomonadaceae bacterium. GTDB lineage: Bacteria > Pseudomonadota > Alphaproteobacteria > Caulobacterales > Aquidulcibacteraceae > Vitreimonas. The sequence continues at coordinate 5,886 of JADLHI010000091.1, read as the reverse complement.
GACGTCGGCGCGGTTGGCGGACTCGTCGGCATGATCGGCGGCCTCGGTGGTTTCGTGCTGCCGATCGCGTTCGGCATGCTCAACGATCTCACGGGCATCTGGACGAGCTGCTTCATGCTGCTTTTCCTCATCGTCTCGGGTTCGCTCGTTTGGATGCACTTCGCCATCCGGCAGATGGAGCGCGAAGCCGTCGGCAAAACGCTCGAAACGCTGCCGCAATTTCCTGAAATGCAGCCGATCCACGAGCCGGGACAGCACAAGCCGACGATGGCGGGGCTCATCACCGACTGGCGTCCGGAAGACAAGATGTTCTGGAAGGACAAGGGCAAGGGCGTTGCCGCGCGCAATCTCTGGCTTTCGGTTCCCGCGCTCTTCTTGTCGTTCGCGGTCTGGATGGTGTGGTCAGTTGTGGTCGCGAAGCTCCCGTCCATCGGCTTCAACTACACGACCGACCAGCTGTTCTGGCTCGCGGCGTTGCCCGGCTTGTCGGGCGCGACGCTGCGCATCTTCTATTCGTTCATGGTGCCGGTGTTCGGCGGCCGCTTGTGGACGACCCTGACGACATGGTCGTTGCTGGCGCCAGCGCTCGGCATCGGCTTTGCCGTGCAAAATCCAGAGACGCCGTACTGGATCATGCTGGGCCTGGCGTTGCTGTGCGGCCTCGGCGGCGGAAACTTCGCAAGCTCGATGTCGAATATCGGCTTCTTCTTCCCGCGCGCCGAGAAGGGCAATGCGCTGGCGCTCAACGCCGGCCTCGGCAATCTCGGTGTCAGCGCCATGCAATTTCTGGTGCCGATCGCGATCACCATGGCTGTGTTCGGCAGCTTCGGCGGCGCCGGCCAGGCCACTGAGGCGGGCGGCACGCTGTTCATGCAGAACGCCGGCTTCATCTGGGTGCCGTTCATCGTCGTCTCGGCTTTCTTTGCCTGGTTCGGCATGAACGATCTTTCCACCGCGCGCGCCTCCTTCGCTGAGCAATCAGTGATCTTCACGCGCACCCACAACTGGATCATGTGCTGGCTTTACACCGGCACGTTCGGCTCGTTCATCGGCTTCTCGGCGGCGTTTCCGTTGCTGACCAGCACGCAGTTTCCGGACGTCAACGTCCTGCAGATCGCGTTTTTGGGACCGCTTGTGGGCGCGCTATCGCGCTCGTTCACAGGCTGGGTCTCCGATCGCTTCGGCGGCGCACGCGTGACGCTGGCGGTGTTTGCGATGATGATGCTGGGCACGATCGGCGTCATCTACTTCCTCGCCAACAAGACGGCGCCTGGCGCCTTCACCGGCTTCTTCGCCTGCTTCATGCTGCTCTTTTTCGCAAGCGGCGTCGGCAACGCGTCTACTTTCCAAATGATCCCGGCCATCATGCGGAAAGAGATCGCGCGCCTCGCGCCGCAGGCCTCCCCCGAAGAGCAGCTGAAGCAGGCGGAGAAGGAATCGGCGGCTATCACCGGCTTCACCTCGGCGATCGCAGCTTACGGGGCCTTCTTCATTCCGAAGAGCTTCGGCTTCTCCATCGCCGAAACCGGCAACGCCAGCGCAGCCCTGATCGGCTTCCTCATCTTCTACGTGTCGTGCTTGGCCGTCACTTGGTTCGTCTATGCGCAGCCAAAGGGCCTTCTCTTCGACGTTGAGAGCAAGCGGACGCGCGCGGCCCAGCTCGCTAATGCCACGGCGCAATAAGGACTGAACGCAAATGAGTCACACACTCGATCGCCTGGCCTTCTTCACGCGCAAGACCGAACTCTATGCGAGCGGTCACGGTGTGATGAATGACGAGGATCGTTCCTGGGAGGAGGCGTACCGCCGCCGTTGGCAGCACGACAAGATCGTGCGCTCGACGCACGGCGTGAACTGCACCGGCTCATGCTCCTGGAAGATCTACGTCAAGGGCGGCATCGTCACGTGGGAGACGCAACAGACGGACTATCCGCGCACGCGGCCCGATCTGCCAAACCACGAACCGCGCGGTTGCGCGCGCGGCGCTTCGTATTCGTGGTATCTCTATTCGGGCAATCGGGTGAAATACCCGATGGTGCGCGGCCGGCTGCTGAAGCTGTGGCGTGAGGCGCGCAAGACGATGTCGCCGGTGCAGGCGTGGGCGTCGATCGTCACCGATCCAGCCAAACGCAAGACCTATACTTCGATGCGCGGCGGCGGCGGCCTGGTGCGCTCGACGTGGGATGAAGTGACCGAACTCATTGCCGCGGCGAACGCCTACACCATCAAAAAGCACGGCCCCGACCGCGTGTTCGGCTTCTCGCCGATCCCGGCCATGTCGATGATTTCGTACGCGGCGGGCGCGCGTTATCTGCAATTGCTCGGCGGCGTCTGCGGATCGTTCTACGATTGGTACTGCGACCTGCCGCCGGCGAGCCCGCAGACTTGGGGCGAACAAACCGACGTTCCGGAATCGGCCGATTGGTACAATTCCGGCTTCATCCTGGTCTGGGGCTCGAACGTGCCGCAGACGCGGACGCCTGACGCGCACTTCTACACCGAGGTGCGTTACAAGGGCGCCAAGTCGGTCGTCATTTGCCCCGACTATTCGGAAGCTTCGAAGTTCGCCGACCTTTGGATTTCGGTGAAGCAAGGCACCGACGCCGCGCTCGCCATGGCGATGGGCCATGTCATTCTCACGGAGTTCCATCGCGACCGCGAGGTGCCGTACTTCAAGGACTATGTGCGCCGCTACACCGACATGCCGCTCTTGGTGCGGCTGGTAAAGAAGGACGGCCGCTACGTGCCCGAACGGCTGCTGCGCGCGTCCGACTTCGACGATGCGTTGGCGCAAGACAATAACCCGGACTGGAAAACGATCGGCATCGACGATGCGACTGGCAATCCGGTGGTGCCGACGGGCTCGATCGGCTTCCGCTGGGGTGAGCAGGGCAAGTGGAACCTGGAAGAGAAGACCGCGGACGGCGGCGAAGTGAAGCTTCGTGTCGGCCTCAAAGGCGCACACGATGATGTGGCCGAAGTGCTCTTCCCATATTTCGCCAACAGCGCCGCCAACGGCTTTGCCTCCACCGACCATCCCGACACGCTGATGCGCCGCGTTCCTGTGAAGCGGCTGGCGCTCAAGGACGGTGAGACGCTCGTTGCGTCCGTCTACGATCTTTTCCTGGCGAACTACGGCGTCGATCAAGGCTTTGGCGGCGAGAATATGCCGTCCAGCTACGACGATCTCGAACCCTACACGCCGGCTTGGGCTGAGAAGGTGACGACCGTCCCGCGCGAACAGACGATCGCCGTTGCGCGCGGTTTTGCTGCAAACGCCGAGAAGACCAATGGCAAGTCGATGGTGATCATCGGCGCGGCGATGAACCATTGGTATCACATGGACATGAACTATCGCGGGGTGATCAATCTCCTCGCGATGTGCGGCTGCATCGGCCAATCGGGCGGCGGCTGGTCGCATTATGTCGGTCAGGAAAAGCTGCGCCCGCAAACCGGCTGGGCGCCGCTCGCCTTTGCGCTCGACTGGGCGCGCCCGCCGCGGCAGCAGAATTCAACCAGCTTCTTCGACGCACATACCGATCAGTGGCGTTACGAAACGCTCGACGTGAAGGAAATTCTCTCGCCCACGGCGCCGGACGGCGACTGGGGACAGACGTTCATCGACTATAATGCCAAGGCCGAGCGCATGGGCTGGCTGCCATCGGCGCCGGCGCTTAAGACCAATTCGCTCGACGTGGCCAAAGCCGCAGAACGCGAAGGCGTCGATGCGCGCGAATACGTGACACGCGAAATGAAGTCCAAGCGGCTTGAAATGAGCTGCATGGATCCCGACCACCCCGACAATTGGCCGCGCAACATGTTCGTGTGGCGCTCCAATTTGCTGGGCTCGTCGGGCAAGGGGCATGAATATTTCCTCAAGCACTTCCTCGGAACGTCGAATGGCGTGCTCGGGAAGGACTTGGGTGAAACCGGCCGGCGCAAACCGGTTGATGTGACCTGGCGCGACGAAGGGCCGGAAGGAAAGCTCGACCTTCTCGTCACCATCGATTTCCGCATGTCGACGACAGCGGTCTATTCCGACATCGTTCTGCCGACCGCCACATGGTACGAAAAGAACGACCTCAACACCTCCGACATGCACCCCTTCATCCACCCGCTCACCGCCGCGGTGGACCCGGTGTGGGAGTGCAAATCCGATTGGGATATCTTCAAGGCCATCGCCAAAGCGTTCTCTGATGTTTGCCCTGAAGTGCTCGGTGTCGAGAAGGACGTGGTGCTTACGCCCATCCAGCACGATAGCCCTGCCGAAATGGCGCAACCCTTCGATGTGAAGGATTGGTGGAAGGGCGAGTGCGATCTCGTCCCGGGCAAGACTGGTCCGCAGATCAGCGTCGTCGAGCGCGATTATCCCAACGTCTATCGGCGTTTCACTGCGCTTGGACCGCTGATGACCAAGGTCGGCAACGGCGGCAAGGGACTTGCCTGGAACACCGAGCATGAAGTCGATCACCTCAAAGCGCTGAATGGCGCGGTCTTGGACGGGCCAACGAAAGGACTGGCGAAGATCGAGACCGAGATCGATGCCTGCGAAACCATCCTAATGTTGGCGCCCGAGACCAACGGCGAAGTCGCCGTGAAGTCGTGGGAGTCGCTCAGCAAGCAGACTGGCCGCGAGCACGCGCATTTGGCGTTGCCGAAAGAAGACGAGAAAATTCGCTTCCGCGATGTCGTCGCCCAGCCGCGCAAGATCATCTCCTCGCCGATCTGGTCGGGGATTGAGAGCGAGAAGGTCTGCTACAACGCCGGCTACACCAACGTCCACGAGCTGATCCCGTGGCGCACGCTGACCGGCCGTCAGCAGCTCTACCAGGATCACCTGTGGATGCGCGCGTTCGGCGAGGGCTTGTGCGTTTATAAGCCGCCGGTCGATTTGAAGACCGTCGAGCCGTTGCACAATCGTAAGTCAAACGGCGAGACCGAAATCGTCCTCAACTGGATTACGCCGCACCAGAAATGGGGGATTCACTCCACCTATTCGGACAACCTGCTGATGCTCACGCTGAACCGCGGCGGGCCTGTGGTTTGGGTGTCGGAAAAGGACGCCAAGCGCGCCGGCATCGAGGACAACGATTGGATCGAATGCTTCAACGCCAACGGCGCGCTTGCCGCGCGTGCAGTCGTTTCGCAGCGCGTCCGCGAGGGCATGGCGCTCATGTATCACGCGCAAGAGAAGATCGTGAACACGCCAGGCTCGGAGATCACCAAGCTGCGCGGCGGCATTCACAACTCGGTCACCCGTACGGTGCTAAAGCCGACGCACATGATCGGCGGCTACGTCCAGCAGGCCTATGGCTTCAACTACTACGGAACAGTCGGATCGAACCGCGATGAATTCGTGATCATGCGGAAAATGAAAAACGTGGATTGGCTGGACAAGCCGCTCGCCGAGACGGAGGGCCGCTGAGATGAAAGTCCGCGCTCAGATCGGTATGGTGCTGAACCTCGATAAATGCATCGGCTGTCACACTTGTTCGGTGACCTGCAAGAACGTTTGGACCAATCGCGAAGGCGTTGAATACGCCTGGTTCAACAACGTCGAAACCAAGCCGGGCGTCGGTTATCCGCGCGACTGGGAAAACCAGAAACGCTGGAACGGCGGCTGGGAGCGGACGCGCAGCGGCAAGCTGCAGCCGAAGATGGGCCCGAAATGGCGCATCCTCGCCAAGATCTTCGCCAACCCGGATCTGCCTGAGATCGACGATTATTACGAACCGTTCGATTTCGACTACGCGCACCTGCAGAACGCACCCGAGATGCAGGCGTTTCCGACCGCGCGGCCGCGCTCGAAGATCAGCGGCCAGCGTATGGAGAAGATCGAGTGGGGTCCGAACTGGGAAGAAATTCTGGGCGGTGAATTCTCGAAGC
>JADLHI010000090.1 GCA_020848895.1 Hyphomonadaceae bacterium | reverse complement strand
GCCGCGACGTGACGCGTCAGCGCTTTTGAGTCGGCCACAGCGCCTGGCGCCGCAGCGAGCGCCAATTCTGACAATTGTTCCATCATCGAAGTCAAACCGGCTTCGTCTTCGACCGTGTACTGCACCAGCCCGATCTTCTCGGCATAAGCGCCATCGAAGCCTTCAGCGGTGGCGAACAGCGCGCGCGCCATGCGCGGGCCGATCGCTTCGATAACGTAAGGTGAGATGGTGGCCGGCGTCAGGCCCAACCGGACCTCGCTGAAGCGGAACTTGGCGCTCTCGACGGCCACCGCAACATCGCACGCCGCAACCAGGCCGCCGCCGCCGCCCATGGCCGCGCCATGCACCAGCGCCACGGTGATCTGAGGCAAATCGTGCAGGTGCTTCAGCATCCGCGCCAGCGACAGCGCGTCCTCATAGTTATCTTCTTCGGTGCGCTCGCCGCCGCGCTTCATCCAGTCGATGTCGGCGCCAGCGCAGAACGTCTCGCCGGCGCCGCGAATGAACACCGCGCGGACGTGGTCGGCGCCCTTCAAGGTTTCGAAGTGCTCGCTGAGCGCGGCGATCATCAACTCATCGAAGGCGTTGCGCTTGGCCGGACGGTTCAGCGTGATGACGGCGATGCCCTCGCTCGAAACGTCGAGCAGCACGGGTTCCGGTTCAAGACTCATGCGGCGGCTCCCAGAATACGGACCAGAGCTTCGGAGCGCTCTTCTTCCGGTGTATCGTAGAGATTGAGCGATTGCACGCCGGCGAAGAAATACTCGAAATCCTCAGGCGGCTCGGCGTGTTCGATAAATACAGGCACCAGCTTCTTCTTGTAGCGATCCGCCAGGTAAATCTCACGCTTCACATGATCGCTCTCGAACGCCGCATTCGAACACATAACGACAACGCCGCCCGCCGCTTTGATCGCGCGCACAATCTCGCCGGCCCAGCCATCGCCGGCGCTGATGCCCTGCTGATCCAGCCAGAATTTGCGGCCCGCGCGTTTGGCCGCTTCCACCAGCGGCAGCACGGTCATGTCGTTGGCGCGCGCGTAAGAGACGAACACCGCGTCCGAGGATGGCGTTGAGCCGCGCGGGCGGCGCGCGCGCGGACGCGGCACGCTGCGCGGCAGCGCTTCGGTTTCCGGCTTCTTGCCGATCAGCCCAAAGACGATCAGGCCAACGACGCCGACGAACAATGCGATCGAAGCCGCGAACAGCCAGGGCGTGACGCCGCTCGGCAATCCATAGCGCGTGCCGAACCCATCGATCCCAGCGATGAGTTCAGGCCAACCTCCTGGCGCCGGGCCAATGCGATTGGCCAGCCAGATCGACACACTCGCGGAAATCGCCAACAGTCCCGGCAACAACAAGACCGGAAACAGCAGCGCGCCGAGCCCGATGCCACCGCTCCTGGCCTCCACTTGCGCCGGCGGCGCCGGCGGCGGCGCTTCATCCCCGCCCGCGTCGTGATCGGCAGTTTCAGGTTCAGGCGGCGCGCGCACGATCTTGGTGACGGCGTCAGCCACTTCGTTCCACTTGAACTCGCGCGCAGCTTCGAACGTTGCGTCAATTGCCGGCAGATCGCGCAAGCCGACCGGCGCAATGCCGTGATCCAGCTTCAGCACCACGAGCCGCCCTTGCGCCCAGGCATCGAGCGCGCGTTGTTCGAGGCGCAAACGCGCGGTCGCGAACGTCAGCGCCTGCGAGACCAGCAACACGAACGCGTCGCCATTGCCAACCGGCCGCAGCGCGGTTTGGCCGTCATCGAGTTCGCAAAACTGACCGCGCCGTTCGATAATCTTCTCCAGCGCCTCGGCGGTTTGGCGATCGGCGGGAGCGTGGGCGAGGAATACGGTCATCGGATGGGTCTTACGGCCACGCTCCCCAGCCCGCAAACGACCTGCGGCGCCTAACCCACACTTGTTCTCATTGCGCCTTAATAATCGGTCCCTATCCTTGGCCGAACGCCATGAAACCCAGTTTTTCCGAAGCCACCGCTCTTGAAGGCATCTCGCCCGACGTCTTGGGCGCGCTCGATGCGGCGGCGGAGTGGTTTTCGGTGCCCGCGGGCTGGCCGCTTTTGGCTGCGGGCGAGCCACCGGACGGCGTCTACTTCCTCGTCTCGGGGTCCTTGGCGGCGTTCAAACCGAGCGGCCGCGGCGGCCACGATCTCTTGGGTTACATCCGCCCCGGCGAACCTGTCGGGGAGATGGCGATGATCGCGCGCGAGCCGCACTCGGCCAGCGTCTTCGCGATGCGCGACAGCGAGTTGCTGAAGCTGCCGCCCGCCGCCTTCGATCTGCTTGTGCACACGCATCCATCGATGATGGAGCACATCGCGCGCATCATGCTGGCGCGGGCGCGCTCCCACGGCAAATCGAACCCACGCTCGGACCCCAAGGTCTACGCGATGATCTCGACATCGCCGACGATCGACATCGAGCTTCGCGCACGCACGCTTCAGGGCGCGTTGAAGCGCCTGGGCGCGCGCGCTGTCGTCATCACTGAAGCCGACGTCTTGGCGATTTCGAGCGAAGGCATGAACAGCGCCTGGTTCGATGCGCTTGAGCAGAAGAACGATGCCGTGTTCCTGGTGTCGCCCATCGCCGACACACGCTGGTTCAGGACCTGCATCCGTCAAGCCGACCGCATCTGGTTCTTTGCGCGCGCCGACGCGGTGCCTTCGACGCCATTGTTGCCGCAGGAAGACTCTTCCCCCGCGCGCCAGTTCCGGCTGGTGGACGTCATTCTCCTTCATCACGGCATGGATCGCAAAGCCGTGACCACGAACCAGTGGCGGGTGGCGTGCGACGCGGCGCGCCTGTTCCATTGGCGCGGTTTGGAAGACGACGACGCGGCCCGGCTCGCGCGCGTCATCGCGCGCCGCTCGATCGGCCTTGTGCTTTCCGGCGGCGGCGCGCGCGCCTACGCCCATATCGGCGTCGTGCGCGCATTGCGTGAAGCTGGGCTTCCCTTTGACGTGATTGGCGGCACCTCCATGGGTGCGGTCGTCGCCGCGTGCGTCGCCATGGGCTGGGACACAGAAGAAATCGAGCGGCGGATCACCAAGGCGTTCGTCGAGACCAACCCGCTCGGCGATTACGTGTTGCCGGTTGTCGGTTTGACGCGCGGCAAACGTGTTGACGATCGGCTGGAAGAGAATTTCGGCGAAACGTTGATCGAGGATCTGGAGGTGCCGTTCTTTGCGGTCTCCACCGATCTTGTCTCCGGCACGGCGCGCATTCACCGCGGCGGATCGCTACGGCGCGCGCTGCGCGGCTCCATCGCCCTGCCCGGCATTCTGCCCCCTGTGGTCGACGGCGAGCACGGGCTGCTCGTCGACGGCGCAGTGCTGAAGAACTTCCCCGTCGATACGATGCGCGACTTGCATCGCGGGCCGATTATCGGCGTCGATGTTGCGCGGCGTGACGGCATCGACATCGAAGACTTCCGTTCGCCACCGGGCTTTGCTGGCTGGATTGCCGCGCACGGCTGGCAATCGCCGCCGCCGATCGCATCCTTGTTGATGCGCGCGGCGACGCTCACCATCGATCCCTGGGAAGGCCGTTCCGGCGCCGACTTGTTAATCGCGCCGGAGATGCCGGATATCGATATGCGGGACTGGAAGCGTTTCGATGACGCTGTGACGGCAGGCTACGAAGCCGCTGTTGCCGCGTTGCAGCGCCCCCACGGCTTGTTCCAACAGCCCGAGACCGACACGATCGGTTCGCTTGCGGGTTGGTCATCGCTGGAAACAGCCGAATAGGCTGGCGCCGAAGCGCTCGTTTTGTATGGTCCGCCCGATTCTGAGGGACGTTGCATGCGTTTCGTTTTGATTGCGGCGGCACTGGCGCTGAGCGCGTGCACGCCGCGCGACAACACGGCTGAGCACGCCGCGGGCTGCGCGCGAAGCGCAACGCATGAGGTGACATGGTCGGCCGAAGGCGCGCCGGACACAATCACGACGCGCTCTGACGGGCCAAGCTGCGCGCAAGCTGTGGTCACCTTGGTGGCGCGCAATTCCGCCGGCGACCCGCTCTGGGCTTTCGCGTCGACCTACTACGACATGACCATGGGCGGCATTCCGCCCGAAGGCGCGCCGCCGGTGAGCGACGAGCAGATGGATACGTTCCTCGCCGGCTGGGCCGATGTGACGCTGCAGCACGCCAACGAACTGCCCGAGTGGCGCCAAGGCTTCGATACGCTGAGCGCCAGCGCACAGACATTCTCCTACGACACGCCGTTCGACCGCGAGACCTATGAAATGCTTCGCCAGCGGAACTTGCCGATGATCTGCTATGCGGCGGCGGTCGAAGGCTCTCAGTGTCTGATCATCGATCCCGCCTCGCATGCGCCGATTATGATCGTGGCGTACGGGCCGTGATGCGGCTTGTGGCTCTGGGCGCACTGCTTTTGGCCGCGTCCTGTTCGTCGCAGACCGAGCGCTGCGATTTCTCGCACACACGCGAGATCGCGTTCACTGGCGGCGCGGCGGCCGATCGCGTCACCACCCGCAGCTTTGGCGTCTCGTGTGACAAGGCCATCGGCGTCTACGAAATCATCGACGGCGAGGGCCATCCGATCTGGGCTTGGGCGACGCCGTTGCCGCAGGCGTTCGGCGATGTGTTCAAGGCCGATGAGGCAGAACACGTCGAAACATTCCTCGAAGACTGGTCACAGCCCGTGATTGGCTCGACGCAAGAGGCGCCCGAGTGGCCGCTGCTGGCGCCGGGCCAAACAACGCTCGACGAACTCACATATGCCGACATCCGCGCGCGCGACCTGCCGATGTTATGCCACTTTTCGGGAACAGCACGGCAGACGTGCGTGTTTTGGGAGCCTGTAGCGGGCGGCGCCGGACATCTGTTTGATCGTGACGTCGAGGAGACGGTGGAATGAAGCGACTGGGCGTGAGTGTGTTGGCGTTGGGTTTGGCGGCGTGCACGCCGCCCGCGCAGGAGCCGCCCGCGACGACAACCGCCGAGATCCCAGCCGCGAGCACCTCGGGCCGGCTTGGCTGCGATGCAAACGCATCGCGCGATTGGTCCGCCGTCGGCAGCCAATACTACATCGTCGAAGCTGAAGCGCACGGCGCGAGCTGCGGCGAGGCGGTCGCGACGATCCGCATCAAGTCGACGGAAGGCCAAGTGCTGTTCACGCACGACTACCCGACGCGCGATGTATCCTTGGCGTTCAATCCGAACAGCGATCAGACCGGCCTCCGAGAAGAGATCGAGTCGTGGACGCAGAATGTTTCCGACACCGGTAGCGCGGCTGAACTCCCCGCCTGGCCCGCGGGCGCACATGCGCCGCCGGACTTCCAGCCGGCCGTGGCGCGCAACGTCTACGAGCAAGCGCGCGGCAATCAGAGCGCTCTTTTCTGCTACCCCGATGGCGGCGAAAGCAACGCATGCGTGGCCGTTGCCGGCACGACGGCGACGTTGCTCGGCTCCAAGACGCCTGAGCGCGGCTAGTTCACGATCAGGTCGATCGCACGTGTGGCGGTGAGCCTCAGGTGACAGTCGATCCTATCGT
>JADLHI010000089.1 GCA_020848895.1 Hyphomonadaceae bacterium | reverse complement strand
GTCATTTCGGCGCTCGGCGGATCGCGCTTTCAGATCGGCGGTCCGACCGGCGCATTTATCGTCGTCGTGTATGGTGTGATCCATACGCACGGTTATGACGGACTGGTGCTCGCCACGATTATGGCCGGCGGCATGTTGCTGATCGCAGGCATCCTGCGCTTCGGCGATTGGATCAAGTACATCCCCGAGCCGGTCGTCACCGGTTTCACCGCCGGCATCGCCGTCATCATCTTCACTAGCCAGATTCGCGACCTGTTCGGCCTCAACATGGAGGCGGCGCCAGCTGAGTTCGTCGCCAAGCTCGAAGCCTTCTGGGCGGCACGCCACACAATCTCTCTTCCAACCGTTGCCGTGGCCGGCGGCGCGCTGGCGCTCATTCTCGCTTTGCGCCGGTTCGCGCCGAAGCTGCCGGGGTTCTTGATCGCCGTCGGCGGCGGCGCGGCAATCGTCGCCTTGCTTCAATTGGATGTGGAGACGATCGGCTCACGCTTCGGCGGCGTGCCGTCGGCTTTGCCCGCGCCGCAATTTCCCGCGGTGACATGGGAGCGCGTGAGGGAGCTGTTCCAGCCTGCCTTTACCATTGCATTCCTTGCCGGGGTTGAGAGTCTGTTGTCGGCGATGGTCGCGGATGGCATGACCGGCCGTCGCCATCGGTCAAACTGTGAGTTGGTGGCGCAGGGCGTTGCGAATATCGCCTCGGGTCTGTTTGGCGGCATTTCGGCAACCGGCGCGATCGCGCGCACCGCAACCAATATCCGCGCCGGCGCCAAGACCCCAATCGCCGGCATGTTGCACGCGCTCTTCGTGCTCGTCTTCATGCTAGCACTCGGGCCACTGATGGCGTTTGTGCCGTTGGCCACGCTCGCGGCCGTGCTTGTTGTGGTGGCCTGGAACATGAGCGAGCAGGAACGTTTTCGGCACATGCTGGGCGGACCGATGGGCGATCGCGTTGTGTTGCTGGCGACGTTTGCCCTGACGGTGCTGGTTGATCTCACGGTTGCGATCGAGGTCGGCATCGTCTTGGCCTCAATCATCTTCATGCACCGCATGGCTGAAGCGACGGCTATCGAGAAGGGCGTGTCTTTGATTGAACGCGATCAGGATGATTTCAGCGTTCCCGGCCGCAGCGCCTATGCCGCGCGCGATGAATTGCCGAAAGGCGTGGAGATGTTCGAACTGCGCGGACCGCTCTTTTTTGGCGCCGCAAGCCGCCTCAGCGACGCATTCGAAGCGGCGTTTCCTTCGCCAAAGGCATTCATATTGCGGCTCGGCGGCGTGCCCATGATCGACGTGTCAGGCGTTGGCGCGCTCAGCCGCTTTCTGAAGCGATGCGAAACGCATGGCACGCGAGTCCTGATGAGCGAACTCAACCCATCGGCAAAGTCGGTGCTTGAACGGATGGGCGCTCTGTCGCTCGCCAATGTCGAAGTCTTCGCACGATATGAGGATGCGCTGGAGCGCGCCGGTAGTCTTGTCAGGAGCGACAGCGCCGCCTAGCCGGCGTTGAGCGCCTCAACGATCCGGATCACATCTTCGTACGCCTGGCTCTGCGGGTGACGTGTCGGCAGCGGCGTTTGTGCGCGGATCGAGTCCGGCACGCGCGGATCGCGCGTGATCGCGCCCGCGAACTTCGGCTTGAAGCCAAGGTACTCATTGCACGCGAGCGAGAACTGATCGAACACCTTGCGGCCTTTGACGCGGTTCTCCGCCATGTTCACGATCACCCACGGCGTGATCTGCGATCCCTGCAAGCGCAGCAGCTTCACCATCGCGTACGCGTCGGTGAGGGCAGTGGGTTCTTCCGTGGTCACCAGGATCAAGCGATCCGCCGCGCGCGCAAAGCGCAATACGGTGGGGTCGATGCCGGCGGCAAGATCCAGGATCACGCGATCATAGTGCGGCGTCAGCCGCGTCAAACCGTTGGCGATACGCGCCACTTCTTCGAGCTTTACCGCGCCCAGCGCGCCCGAGCCCGAATGGCCAGCGATGAGATCGAAACCGCCGTTGCGTCCCGGCCCGCCCATAACCGGCGTCACCGCGGACTCTAATTCGAGGAAACCGCGCACCACCGAATGCACATCCGCAGTCGGCCGCACGCCCAGCTGCACATCGACGTTGGCAAGCCCCAGATCGCAATCGACGAGCAGCGCCCGTTGGCCTGCGCGTCCGAACGCGATCGACAGCATCGTGGACAGCCACGTCTTGCCGACGCCGCCTTTCCCCGAGGCGATCGCATAGACCGGCGCCGCGCGCGTGCGCGGCAGCGGCTGATCGATGGCGTTTGCGCCTGACATAGTTCCGGTATGCGCGCGTAACGATTGCTGAGGTCTTAGCGGCGCGCCTGATTTTGGTGAACGCAACCTTAATTACAGCGAATTTGCCTATGGACCGCCGACGCCTCGCCGGCAGGCAGCGGGTGCTGGCCGGCGAGGGCGCCGGCGGCGGTCCATATTCCCTAAACCTGCCCCATCGCCTTCAGGCGCACCTTCGCGTGCACTTCCGATTGCCCCATCACCGCCGTGCTCGGCCGGAAGCGCTCGATCAGCGAGCGCACGAACGGGCGGATCGCGGGGGAGGTGAGCAGCACCGGC
>JADLHI010000088.1 GCA_020848895.1 Hyphomonadaceae bacterium | reverse complement strand
ATCGGTTTTTCCAACACGATCCGCGATGTCGGCGTGGCGAGCGCGGTTTCGGCCAAACGCTGCGCGATGGTTACGAACAGCGATGGCGCCGTCGATAGATAGAAGATGCGCACATTGCCATTGCCGTTGGCCAGCGCATCCTTCAATGCGCCCCACTCGCCCGCAGGCGCGGTTGCATCGACGCGCGCGTACTCGACGTGCCTCAAGAAGTCCGCGCACTTGGCTTCGTCGATGTGATCCTTCGGCGCGAACTTCAGATGCGCCTCGTGCACCATCTGCCGGAACGCCGCCGTGTCCAGCTCGCTCCGTGCGACGCCGATGATCCGGGACTGCGGCGGGATTTGCCCGTCGACAAAACGGTGCAGCAGCGAGGGAAACAGCTTTCTGAGCGATAGATCGCCGGTGGCGCCGAACACGACGAGATCGAACGGCGGGACGGGGATAAACTCAGCCATGCACCCACCAAACTAGAGTTCGCGCGCCAGCGCAAAAGCCCACGCCCCCGCCCATCTCGCACCTGCGAGAGTATCCCGAACGCGACACTGAACGCATTTGAGGCGTCTTGCGCTTGTCAAACGGGGCTTCGCTGGTAAGCTCCACTGACACCGGTGTCTTAATGGGAAATGACACCGGTGTCAGAAGAATTCCAGGCGCTGGTCGATAGACCAGCCGTACTCGGGGTCAATCGGGGAGGAATATCGAATGAGTCGTCGTAAGGGACACGTGCGCCCAAAGCTCTCGCTGATGCTGGGTGCATCGCTCGCCGCATTCGCTGCTGGCCTGTCCGGTCAGGCGGCCGCGCAGGACGTGGTCGAAGATGAGGAAATCGTCATCACGGGTTTCCGCGCCAGCTTGGCCGAAGCCATTGATATCAAGCGCGAAGAAACCGCCGCGGTGGACGCCATCGTCGCCGAAGACATCGCCGATTTCCCGGACAACCACCTCTCCGAGTCGATCCAGCGCATTCCGGGCGTAGCCATCACGCGCTCGAACGGCGAGGGGCGCAACATCTCGGTGCGCGGCCTCGGCCCTCAATTCACCCGCGTGCGCCTCAACGGCATGGAAGCGATGTCGTCGATGGGCTCGACCGACGCTGAAGGCGGCACCAATCGCGGCCGCAATTTCGACTTCAACATCTTCGCCTCCGAACTGTTCAACAGCATCACCGTCCGCAAGACGGCGGAAGCCGAAGTTGAGGAAGGTTCGCTCGGCGCGACTGTCGATCTGCGCACGGCGCGGCCATTTGACTATGACGGCTTCACGCTCGCGAGTTCGCTGCAGTGGGGCTACAACGACCTCTCCGAAACCTACGATCCACGCGTCGCTTTCCTGATCAGCGACACCTGGATGGATGGCCGCCTCGGCGCGCTGCTATCGGTGGCGTTCGGCGATCGTGAATCGCGCGAAGAAGGCGCGAGCACCGTGCGCTGGCAAAATGACGGCACCACCAATTTCGCCGCCGTCGGCTGCGCCTCGCCCTGCTCCACCGGCGCACGCTTCCAAAGCGTCGGCGGTCTCACCTCGGGCGCGACCTTCGACGACGTGAACCAGGCGTTCCACCCGCGCATTCCGCGCTATGACCTCTATCAGCATGAACAAGATCGCTTCGGATCGACGTTCACGTTGCAATTCCGGCCCACCGAGGCGACCGACATCACCTTCGACATGCTCTATGCCGAACACCAGGCGACACGCACGGAATCATTCCTGGAATCGGCTGTTTTCAGCACCAACGGCGCCACCGGCATCGGCGATGTCGATGTCACCAACTGGGCCATCGCCGGCAACACGCTCGTCTATGGTCAGTTCGACGACGTCGATATTCGCTCTGAATTTCGCCAGGACGAACTGACGACGACCATGCGCCAGCTCTCGCTGACGCTGGACCATGAGTTCAGCGACAGTCTCGAAGGTCATGTCTTCATCGGCCGTTCCGAGTCCGATCACTCGAACCCGATCCAGACAACGCTGCTGTGGGACCGCAACAACGTCGACGGCTATGTCTACGACTATCGCGGCGACAATCGCCTGCCACTGATTACGTACGGCGCCGTCAACGTCAACGATCCGTCGGTATGGACACTGACGCAGATCCGCCTTCGTCCCCAATACACGGACAACCTCTTCGAAACCGCCTACGCGGACCTTGAATTCGACGCCAACGAATGGCTGACGCTGAGCGGCGGCGTCAATTTCAAGAATTACGAATTCGTCTCGCGCGAACTTCGTCGTTCGAACGGCACAACGGCGAACCAGGAAGCCTCGATCCCGCTGATCGCTTCGTCGACCGCGACATCGGCCTATTGGCAGCAAGTGGCTCTCAACGGCAACGGTCTCAGCCTGCCGGCAGGGCTCGCGACGAGCTGGGCGGCGCCCGACATCGACGCCGCCGCTTCGCTCTGGGGCCTCTACAACACCAGTGTCTTCCCGATGGGCATCGAGCCGGCGCTCGGCAACAATTTCAGCATCGAAGAAGAAGATCGCGGCGGTTACGTCCAAGCTGCTTGGAACACCGAGATCGCCGGCATGCCGTTCCGCGGCAATATCGGCGTGCGTTATGTCGAGACCGGGCAGACGGCGAGCGGCTACACCAACCAAGGCGTGGTCCCGACCACGGCCCGCGCGGAGCGCACCTATAACGACACGCTTCCGTCGCTCAACATGGTGCTCGAGCCGATGGACGATGTGTTGATCCGCTTCGGCGCGGCCGACGTCATGTCACGTCCGAACCTGTCGCAGCTCAATCCGGGCGCGGCGGTCAGCGTCTCGGGTTCGAACCGCACAGTCACGCTCGGCAATCCGGACCTCGATCCGTTCCGTGCGCGCGCCTACGACCTCGCGGTCGAATGGTACTTCCATGACGAAGCGCTGCTGTCGTTCGCGTACTTCTACAAGGACGTCGACAGCTTCATCCAAACCACGCGAACCGACACCGCCTTCACCGGCAACCCGTATGGCATCCCCGATGCGGTCGCGACCGCGGCATGCGGCGCGGTCGTCGGCTGCAACGCCGCGGCGATCTGGCAATTCAGCAAGCCAGAAAACACACCCGGCGGTCCGGTTGAAGGCTTCGAAGTCAGCCTGCAACTGCCGTTCTACTTCCTCGGCGACTCGTGGCTGTCGAACTTCGGCTTCATCGGCAACTACACCAACGTGTCGTCCGACATCGACTATCTGTCGTCGACAGGCGTGCTTCAGGTGACGGCGCCGCTGACTGGCCTCTCGGAAGAATCGTGGAACGCGACGATCTATTACGAGGACGATCGCCTCTCCGCGCGCATCTCCGGCGCCTATCGCAGCGACTATCTGACGACGATCCCGGGCCGCAACGGCAACACTTCTGAAAGCACGGCCGCCACGTTCAACGTCGACTTCGCCGGCTCTTATCAGCTCAGCGAACGGCTACGGTTCACGCTCGAAGGTCTGAACCTGACTGATGAAGTCAACGATCAGTACCTCTCACCGGACGACCGGCTGTCGTACTACCATCACTATGGCCGCCAAGTGTCGGCGGGCATTCGTTTCACCTACTAACTCCTCCTAGTGCATAGCAACCTCAAGGGCGGCTCCGAGGAGCCGCCCTTTTTCTTTTTACGCGCCGAAGCTGGCGCCTTGCGGCGCAATGTGCTCATAACGGCAAAGAGAGCAGCAGCGGAACCAGCGCAGCGTGAGTTCACCCTCTTCCAACCGGCGTACGAGCACTGACGCTTCGCGTGGCGAAAACAAGCGCCGCACGACCATCAATGACATCGCCCGCCTTGCCGGCGTTTCGAAAAAGACGGTCTCGCGCGTTTTGAACAATTCGCCCTTCGTGCGCGAGGAGACGCGTCTCAAGGTCAACAGTCTGATGCAGGAGATGGGCTACACGCCCGATCCGCAAGCGCGTGGCCTCGCCTTCCGCCGCTCGTTCCTCATCGGCATGGTGTTCGATAACCCGAACGCGCAGATGGTCGTGACCATGCAGGAAGGCGTGCTCGATGGCCTCAAAGGCAGCGGCTTCGAACTCGTGGTCCACGCCTGCGACCGCAACGATGCGAACTTTCTTCCGGAAGTCGCCGCGTTCGTCGAACGCCAGAAACTGTTCGGCGTCATCGTGCTGCCGCCAATTTCTGAAAACAACGCGCTCGTCGAGATGCTGAGAGAGCGCGGCTGTCACTATGTCCGCATGGCGTCAGCGGTGATTGACGAACCCGGCAATCTCGTCGCCTCAACCGATAGCCTCGCCACCGCTGAAGCCGCAAAGCACCTCGCCGATCTCGGCCACACCCGCATCGGTTTCATCGCCGGCCCGCCGGGCTTCCGCTCACGCGAAGAACGCCGCACAGGATTTCTCGCAGGCCTGAAAGATCGCGGCATCGAATTGCCGGCCAAGAACATGGTCGACGGCGCCTACACCTACGAATCCGGCATCGCCGCCGCGGAGAAATTGCTGAAGCTCTCGCCGCGCCCCACTGCGATCTTCGCCAGCAACGACGAAATGGCCGCCGGCGTTTATCACGCCGCGCGCCAACTCGGCCTTTCCATTCCCGGCGATCTCTCCGTCGTCGGCTTCGACGATACGCCGGTGTCGCGCCGCTTGTGGCCGCCGCTCACCACCGT
>JADLHI010000087.1 GCA_020848895.1 Hyphomonadaceae bacterium | reverse complement strand
TGTCGCGGCGGATGACGGAGAACATGCCGTAGCCGAGCAGCGCCCACGACCCCGCAAGCGAAGCCATCCCGCGCCAAGCCGCGTCGCGCGGCGCGATCCCGCCGATGAAGCGCATGGTCTCTTCTTCGGTGGCCATGGATGCGAAGCCATCGAAATCCTCGTGTTGCGGCGGACGGAGGATGAGGCGCGCGGTGGTGAGGGTTGGGCCGATGGTGGTCATTTGCGCTTCTTACGCCGCGCCCACCAAATCCGTCTTGGAAAAATCAGCGCCGACGGCGCCGTCGTTTTTCGACAGACCGGCGTCGTCAAAGAGGTCGTCATGCTCGGATCGGCGTAGCTCCGCCGGCAACGTGACGCCCGCAACGATCTTGGCGAAGCGCTACGCGTCGGTCGTGGACGATGAGACCATTGAAATTCATCCAATGCGCGATCTTAGATGCTGCGTGGATGCGACTTTGAATTCGCACGCTCGCGGCGGCTTCGGGTTGACAGAACTGTAACCACATTGTACATACTTCTGTATGAAAGTTTCAATTGTCTCCGTTGGAAATTCGCGCGGCGTTCGTTTGCCGAAAGCTGTACTTGAACAGTGCCAATTTGCCGACGCCGCTGAACTTACGGTCGAGGACGGGCGCGTGGTGCTGACGCCTGTATCGGCGCGGCGCGCGGGATGGGCGGAGGCGTTCGCGACAGGTCCCCACGAAATGACAGACGAGGATCGCCAGTGGCTCGACGCCCCGCTAGCGGACAGCGAGGACTAGTCTCGCCCAAGCGTTTTGAGGTTTATCTCGTTCGTCTTGATCCAGTGCTTGGATCGGAGATCGGTAAAACACGACCTGGCGTTGTCGTCTCTCCCGACGAGGCCAATGACGCGCTGCGCACGGCAATTGTCGCACCCTTGACGTCGGTGCGCCGGAAATGGCCGACGCGCGTTCCCGTTCGGGTGAACAAAGTGGCTGGCGATATCGCGCTCGATCAGATGCGCGCCGTAGACAAACAACGGCTGGCGAAGCGAGTCGGGGCGCTGTCTGAAGGCGAGACTGAGGTTCTGCTGCAGCGATTGGCCGAGATGTTCGCCCCCTAGCCCACGCTTGCATCGATGCCCTTGCAGGCATCAACTAAGCCCTTCACCGCATTCACCGAGTGATCGAACATCGCGCGTTCGTTGGCGGTGAGTTCGATTTCGATGACTTTCTCAACACCGCCGGCGCCGATGATGCATGGCACGCCGACATACATGTCGTTCAAGCCGTACTCGCCCTTCAGGTTGGCGGCGCATGGCAGGACGCGCTTCTTGTCGCGGAGATAGCTCTTCGCCATCACGATGGCGCTTTCGGCCGGTGCATAGAAAGCCGAGCCAGTCTTCAGCAGGCCGACGATTTCGGCGCCGCCGTCGCGCGTGCGTTGCACGATTTGGTCGAGCTTTTCTTGGCTGGTCCAGCCCATCTTCACCAGGTCAGGCAGCGGGATGCCGGCGACTGTGGAGTAACGCACCAGCGGCACCATGGTGTCGCCGTGGCCGCCGAGCACGAAGGCCGAGACGTCTTCAACCGAAACCTTGAACTCTTCGGCGAGGAAGTAGCGGAAGCGCGCGCTGTCCAAGACGCCGGCCATGCCGACGACTTTGTTGTGCGGCAGCTTCGAAAATTGGCGCAGCGCCCACACCATTGCGTCGAGCGGATTGGTGACGACGATGACGAACGCGTTCGGCGCGTGTTGGGCGATGCCCTCGCCCACGGCCTTCATGACTTTCAAGTTGATGCCGAGAAGATCGTCGCGGCTCATGCCCGGCTTGCGCGGCACGCCGGCGGTGACGATGCAAACATCGGCGCCGGCGATGCCGGCGTAGTCGTTGGCGCCCTTCAGCGCGCTATCCTTGCCGAACACCGGTGAGGCTTCGGCGATATCGAGCGCCTTGCCTTGCGGGACGCCTTCGACAACGTCGAACAGGATCACATCGCCCAGTTCTTCACGCGCCGCGATGTGGGCGAGCGTGCCGCCGATCATGCCAGAACCGATAAGGGCGATTTTTGCGCGGGCCATGTGGGGCTGCTCCGGAAGGCTTTCAGGAAAAGAAGGCGCCCCCTCTAGACCTGCCCGCCCGAGCGCGCAATGCGGCGGTTCAACCGGCTCTGTAACGCGGCCAGCAGGCGGCGATTGTCCACGCGCCAAGGACAGCCGTGGCGACATTGATGGCGATTTCGGCCTGCATGGCGTCGTTTGTAGCGGCGAGCGCGTAGAGGTTGTTCTGGATGTTGAATGTCACATCCATCGCCGTGAGGAAGATGAGCGCCGAGCCCGCGAGCAATCCAAGCGCCGGCCCCCAGGCGCGGTTCTGAACGAGACCCACGCCTGCCCCCGCCATGCAGAGCGCCATCCAGCCGTCTGCGAACGGGAACGCATTTTCGAACGCCGTGTACCAGCGCTCGTGACTGACCATCACGTCGCCGGCGTTGAAATAGCTCCACCAATAGAGCGCGGTGACAGCCGCGCCGACAATGAGCACGACGCCGAGGATGCGGTTTGCCATGTGCGCCTCCCTATTGCGCCTGGACGAGCTCCATCACCCAGGCGCGAACTGCTTCGTCGCTCCAGACGCCGTGATAGGCGACATCCGCGTGATAGGATTCGAGCGCGCCGCGGCCACGGCCGCGATAGACTTTCATGGGCAATCCCACCTGCACCAAACCTGACGGCAAGGTCGCGCTGCGAATCTCCATCAGCAGACCGTCGCCGCTTGTGTCGGCGCCGATCAGTTGCACGCCCGGGATGTGCAGCATGATGTCGGCCATATCCAAGCAGGCGCTGGCGCAGACGCCGTTGGAAAGCACATAGACGCGCGCTGGGATTGGCGATGGGCCGGTGGGGCGTTGCTGCGTGTAGCCGCCGCTTGCTGCGATCGGCGCGGCGTCACCCGGATCGCGGTCGCGCCAGAATGCGTCACCGCGCGTTATTGCGGCGTCGATGCCGTCGTGCGCGCGATGCGCCCATTCGACTGCTTCAGAGTCTTCGCCGAATTGCCGTGCGAGTTCTGGTGTGAATTCGGCGATGTAATCGCGATTGCCGGCGGACGCGCGCCAATCCACGGCGCCGGGGCGATCATCGCCGGGCAAAGCGTCGATGATGTCATCGCCCCATACGGCGCGCGCGATGCGAACGCCCCACTCCGAGCTGCCGCCGCCATTGCCGCGCACATCGATGACGATGGCGCGCCCGGCGCGCATGGCGGGTGCATTGGCGCCAATGCTGTCAATCAGCGCTTGGAGTTGTTCGCCCGAACCGTTGTCGAGCGTCGGCACGCCGATCCAGGTGACGCCTTCGGCGGGTGTGGTGATGTCAAATGGCGCACCCGGGCCGAGCGACGCGCGCGAATACTGATCCCAATAGTCATTGCCTTCCGGCACCTCGCGCCAGGTCAGCGTGATCGTTCGGCGCGTGCCGTTTTCGTCGAACACGCAGCGGCGCGGCGCGGGCCCGAATGGGTTGTGACGATCCATGAAAAGCCGCGTCGCCGAGCGGCGGCGATCGCCCGCAAGGCCGGGGTTCAGTGTGAATGGATAGATGTTGCGGTCGCGAAAGGCGGCTGGCGAGCGGCCATCACATGAGATAACGCGCGCGCCAATTGCGGGTGTATTGGCGTCGGCTTCGTCACGATAGAACACGACGACGTTGTCGCCGTCGGCGGTAGTGATAAAGCCTGGCCAGCTTGCTGGCGCGAGCCGCATCTGCGCACTGAGTGAAAGATGCGGATCGTGGAATCCGTTTGTGTAGCCGAGCAACGCGTAGAAATAGCTGCCTTGGTCGTTCACGCGGCGCACGCGATTGCGGGCCTCGCGATAGCCGCGCTCGTACCAACGCTGCATCGCCCGGTTTTCGCTATCGAGCGCGACCGGCGTGTCATTGAGCAAATGCGCACGCAACGCTTCCAGATCTGTCTCGGCTGCAACGCGCCAGGCCTCTGGTGTTTGCGGTTGGGCCGGGCCCTGCTGGTCCTGCGCGAAGGCCGCGCCTGCGGCTGAGGCGCAGGCGAGCGCCGCTACGATGATGGTTCGCAATGTCATGATATCTCCCACCGCATTGGGATGCGTCCGCGCGGGTGAACAGATGCGTCAGCGTTTGACGCAGATCAACAGCCCGTCGCCGATATTGGTCATGGCGGCATGGACGCGGGGATCGGCCTTCGCTTTTTGTGCGAGTGCGCGGAGCGCCGACGTGTCGGCTGACGTATCCGCAGGATCGGCAACGCGGCCGGACCAGAGCACATTGTCGAACAGCATGACGCCGCCTTGGCGGAGCAGCTGAAGGCCGCGCTCGTAATAGGCGTCGTACCCAGTTTTGTCAGCGTCGATGAAGCCGAGATCGTATTGGCCGGCCTCTCCCGCCGCGAGGCGCGCGTCGAGCGTTTCCCTGGCGGGCGCCAATCTTAGTTCGATAATGTCGTCGACTTGCGCATCGCGCCAATAGCCGCGCGCCTTCGTCGTCCACTCTTCCGAGATGTCGCAAGCCTGCAGCTTGGCGCCAACCGGATGAAGCTCCTTCATCGTCAGCGCGACCGCCGTGGACGAATATCCGGTGAAGACACCGACCTCGAACACACGCTTCGCATTCAGCATGCGCGTAATCACCTGCATGAACGCGCCCTGCTCGGCGCTGATCTGCATGCGGGCCATCGCCAGCTTTTGGGTTTCTTCGCGACAGCGCGTGAGCACCGGATGCTCGGGCGGATTTGCGTGCGCGAGGTAGCGGATGATTTCGGGAGTAAGACCGAGCGAGGAAGACATCTGACGAACTTAACGCTCTTGCCCATTGCGGCAATCGCAAAGGAGCGCGGGTCTTCAGACCCGCATGTTACTCCAACGGCTGCAGCAATCGCGGGTCTGAAGACCCGCGCTCCTTTTTGAGTTACGCCAGCCGCTTCAGTTCGCCCACCAGATCGTCGCGCTCCCAGGTGAAGCCGCCTTCGTTGTCGGGCTGGCGGCCGAAATGGCCGTACGCCGCAGTGCGCGCGTAGATTGGACGATTGAGCTTCAGATGATTGCGGATGGCGCGCGGCGTGGCGCCGCCGATCAGCTCCGGCAGCTTCGCTTCGAGGATCGCGGGATCGATCGTGTCGGCGCCGTGGAGATCGACGTAGAAGCTCGTCGGCTGGGCCACGCCGATGGCGTAGCTGATCTGAATGGTGCAGCGGTCGGCGAGGCCAGCGGCGACAACGTTCTTCGCAAGATAGCGGCACGCATACGCGGCAGAGCGATCGACTTTCGTCGGGTCCTTGCCGGAGAAAGCGCCCCCGCCGTGCGGAGCTGCGCCGCCGTAGGTATCGACGAT
>JADLHI010000086.1 GCA_020848895.1 Hyphomonadaceae bacterium | reverse complement strand
TCAGGAGCACCCATGGCCGACCACAGCCTCTTCATCTTCGTCCGCGTTCAGAACGCCACGCCGGAAGCCGTCGGCAACGCACTGCGCGATTCCACCGATAAGATCATGGATATCTATTCGATCATGGGCGAATGGGATCTGCTGGTGCGCATCGAGCATCCGGATCTCAATTCAATCCAGAAGGTCGTCACCGAAACTATACGCGCCAATCCGAACGTGGCGCAGACCTACACGATCCTCGGCTACCAGCTCTACGGCTCGAAATGGCCCGGCTTCGATTATCCTGACTCCAAATGAGTCTCGATCTCGAAAAAGAATACAATAACCGCGCCGCCGTGCCCGAGCACCCGGCGATCATTGCGCGTTGGGCCGCAGAGAGCAAAGCCTACCGCAATATCAATCCGCCGCGCGTGATCGAGTACGGCCCAGGCGAACGCAACACGCTCGATCTCTTCGATGCAGGCGCCGGCCCTGCCGTCATGTTCATTCATGGCGGCTACTGGCAAGCGCTCGACAAGAGCTTCTTCAGCTCGATGGCAAAGGGCCTCAACGCTCTCGGCGTCACCGTCGCAGTGCCGAGTTACGATCTATGTCCCAACGTGCGTATCGGCGACATCGTCGAGCAAATGCGCAAGGCATGTAACATCGTTCATCGCGCCGTCGATGCGCCGATTGTCGTCGCCGGCCATTCCGCGGGCGGCCATCTCTGCGCCTGCCTTCTCGCCACTGAAGCGCACGTTCCGTGCGCCTACTCGATCTCAGGCCTCTTCGAACTCGCGCCGCTCATCGCCACCAGTCTCAACGAAAAACTCAACCTCAATGAAGCGGAGGCCGCTTCGCTCAGCCCGCTTTTGTGGCCCGCTCCCGAAGGCAAATCGCTCGACGCTGTCGTCGGGGGTGACGAAAGCAGCGAATACTTGCGCCAAAGCGCATCAATCGTTTCAACATGGGGCGAAGGCGGCGTCACCGCGCGCTATGAAGAAATAGACGGCGCCAACCACTTCACCGTGATCGATCCGCTGACAAATCCAGCATCCGCAATGTGCGAACGTCTGAAGCAGCTCGTCTCGCGCGCCTAAGCCGCCGGCAGCAGCTTGCGGCCCGTGGCAAAGATCGCAATCAGCACGACCTCCGCGGCCATCGGCTGCAACATGCTGGCGTCATAGCCTGACAGCGCGATTGTCAGCAGACGTCCGGCGAGTCCGATCCCGATCAGCAGCAGCGGCGCAGTCAGCAAGCGCGCATTGTTACGCACGGCCGCCGCGATCGCGAACCCACCTGCGCCGGCAAACAGCGCGCCGAAGTCCGCGCGCAGCGTGGAAAATCCAAGCGGGCCTTGCGGCGCGATGCCGAACTTCACGGCGAGCAGATCGGGATTGATCCAAAATCCGAGCGCCACGATCAGCGCAAGCGCGCCTGCAATACCGGCCAGAAGCCGAACAATAAGACCCATCGCGCTTTCCCCCTTGAGCGCTTCAGCTGCCACACTTAGCGCGTGGACCACAAGGCGCATCGCCCACGTCGCTCAGAAGCGCAAAGCCCGCTCCAAATCGGCGAGTAGGTCGTCCTCGTGCTCCAGCCCGATCGACAAACGCAGCAGCGTATCGCCAATGCCCGCCGTTCGGCGTGCTTCGGGCGCCATCGACGCGTGCGTCATTGAGGCCGGATGCGCGACCAGGCTCTCAACACCGCCCAGCGATTCCGCCAACGTGAACACGCCGATGCGCTCAAGGGCGGCGCGCACTTCGCGCTCGCCGCCGTCGACCTCGAAGCTCAGCATCGCACCGAACCCGTTCTGCTGCTTTTTTGCGATGGCGTGGGTCGCATGTGATTCCAGACCGGGATAATAGACAGCGCCCACGCGCGGGTGCGCCGCGAGCCATTCGGCAATCTTGCCGGCGCTGCGTTGCTGGCGCTCAAGCCGCACGCTCAATGTCCGCAATCCACGCAGCGTCAGCCATGAATCGAACGGCGCGCCGGTGACGCCAGTACAGTTCGCCCACCAGATCAGCTGCTCCATATCCTCGGCTTTCGCCGCGACAACGGCGCCGCCGACAACATCCGAATGGCCATTGAGATACTTTGTCGTCGAGTGGACGACATAATCCGCACCCAACGCGATCGGCTTTTGCAGCACCGGCGACAAGAACGTATTGTCGACCGCCATCCGCGCTCCAGCAGCCTTGGCGCGCTTTGCAATCGCTGCGATATCAACGACGCGCATCAGCGGATTGCTTGGCGTCTCTATCCAGACCAGATCGGCGCCGTCGCCAAGCGCCGCGCCCAAAGCATCGCCATCGCCTTGATCAACGAATGCGACATCAATCGCCTTCTTGCGTGCGCGCGCCGCAAACAGGCGCCACGTCCCACCATAACAATCGTGCGGTGCGATCACGCGAGCGCCTGGTTCCAGCTGTGACAGCACAAGATCGACGGCCGACATGCCGGTGCTGGTGATCACCGCGCCGGCGCCGCCTTCAAGCGCGGCCAATCCTTCCGCCAGCACATCGCGCGTCGGGTTGCCCGAGCGCGTGTAGTCATACGCCCGTTTGCCGCCGTAACCGTCAAAACTGTAGTTCGCGGAAAGATAGAGCGGCGGGATCACCGCGCCATGTGTCGGATCCGCGTTGACGCCGCTCGAACACAGAATGGTTTCATCGTATTTGGTCATGTCATGCGCCCTCCAGGCACGAAGTGATGATGGCGGCGACTTGCGCCGGTTCTTTCAAGAATGCGTCGTGCCCATAGAGCGACGGCACCTCGTGCAGCGCACGCAGATTGGGCAAACGCCGCGACAAATCCTGGATCGACGCGATCGGCGCGATTTGATCGGTCGGGCACGCGGCAAGCGTCACCGCCGCGCCAATGCGCGCCGGATCGACATCTAACCGATCGATCGATTCACTGAGCGACAGCCAACGTAGCGGCGCCATTGCGCCCACATAAGCGTCACCGCGCGACACCAGGTACCGATCAAGCTCCGAACGCCCATCGGCGCCAACGCCGCCGGGAAAGCGCTCGTCGAATTCCTCAGCGCTGCGATAGGTGATCATCGCCAGCTGCCGCGCAAGCGATAGGCCCTCCCCGGCCGCGCCTTGCGCGAGCGCGAATTCGACCACACGCCGCTGCACGCCGCGCCAACCTCGGGCCAATGCCGCCGGCTTGTGCGCCGCCGAGATCGCGCAGAGACGCTCAATGCGCTCGGGCGACTCCGCCGCGAACGCAAGCCCCACCATTGCGCCATAGGAAGCGCCAACCCAGGCAAACACGCGCTCAACCCCAAGCGCATCGAGCGCAATGGCCACCAATCGCGCTTGATCCAGCGGCGAAAGCCGCACGCGCTGATCTTCCGTCGGCGAAAAATCGAAACCGATCGCGCCATAGCGCGTCACATCAATCGCGGCGCCATCGCCAACCTGGTCGCCCCACCATGCGTCGAGACATCGCCCGCTCGAAATGCCGCCGGCAACGACGACCACCGGGCGGC
>JADLHI010000085.1 GCA_020848895.1 Hyphomonadaceae bacterium | reverse complement strand
TTTTCGGTGATGGCTTTGATGATGAAGCGCGCGGTGATCGGCGTGCCGTCATAGTGCAGCACGGACACAAGCCGCGCCGGGTTGATCTGGCCCTCGTTGACCAGCAGCGATTTCAGCTGCGCGTCGCGGTTTTGTTCGACGACGAAGACTTGCTCGTGTTCGTTGATGAAATCGAACACTTCTTTGCAGAACGGGAAGCCGCGCACGCGCATTGCGTCGAGGTGAATGCCGTGGCCTTCGAGCGCGTGCAGCGCTTCCTCCATCGAGGGATCGGTGGAGCCCATGTAGATGACGCCATCCGGCGTGGCCTTGCTGGCCTTGCGGAAGATCGGCGCCGGCACGTGGGACTTCATCGTCTCCCACTTGCGCAGCAGGCGCTCCATGCCCTCAGTGTAGTCTTCGCCCTTCTCCGAATAGCGGGCGTCTTTGTCGTGGCTTGAGCCGCGGGTAAAGTAGCTGCCCTTTGTCGGGTGCGTGCCGGGAAGCGTGCGATACGGCACCGCGTCGCCATCGACATCGCGATAGCGGCCGAAGGCGACGCCCTGCTCCAGGTGTTCGTAGGTGAGCACCTTGCCGCGATTGAGATGACGCTTTGCGTCCCACTTGAACGGCGGCGTCAGCCATTCCTGCATGCCGATATCGAGTTCGAGCATGACGAAAATGGTGGTCTGGAAGAAGTCAGAGAGATCGAAGGCTTGCGCGGCGAACTCAAACGCTTCGGTCGGGTTGCCGGGGAAAAGCATCGGATGCTTGGTGTCGCCGTGTGAGGCGTACGCCGCGAGCAGCAGGTCCGATTGCTGCGTGCGGGTGGGCATGCCGGTTGACGGGCCGCCACGCTGCACATCGAAAATCACGGCCGGGATTTCGGCGTAGTACGAGAAGCCGACGAATTCATTCATCAGCGAAATGCCGGGGCCGCTGGTGCAGGTGAACGCGCGCGAGCCCGCCCAGCCGGCGCCCATCACCATGCCGATCGAAGCGATTTCGTCTTCGGCCTGGACGATGGCGAAGCGGTTCTTGCCGTCCGGATCCTTGCGGAGCTTGTCGCAGTATTTCTGAAAGCTCTCGGCCAGCGAGGTGGATGGCGTGATCGGGTACCAGGCGCAGAACGTGGCGCCGCCATAGACAGCCCCGAGCGCTGCAGCGTCATTGCCCTCGGCAAAGATGCGATCGCCCACTTTGTCGCTGCGTTTGATCTTCAGGCCGATCGGCGCGAGGTGATCCTTGGCGTAATTGAAACCGAGTTCGAATGCTTTGAAGTTCGGCGCGATCAGCTTGTCTTTGCCCTTGAACTCCTCGGTGAGGAGCTGTTTCACGGCGTCGGTATCGATGCCCAAGAGCTGCGCCAACACGCCGACGTAACAGATGTTCTTGAACAGCTGGCGCTGGCGCGGGTCGGTGAACTGGGCGGCGATGAGATCGGTGAGCGGCGCGCCGATGATGGTGATGTCGTCACGGAATTTCGACGCGGGCAACGGCTTCGAGGAATCGTAGAGCAGATAGCCGCCAGGCTCGATGCCCTTTACGTCGGCGTCCCAGGTCTGTGGGTTCATCGCGATCATCAGATCGATGCCGCCGCGGCGGCCAAGCCAGCCAGCTTCCGAGACGCGCACTTCGTACCACGTCGGCAGACCCTGGATGTTCGAGGGGAAGATGTTGCGCGCGCCCACCGGCACGCCCATGCGCAACACGACTTTGGCAAACAGGCCGTTGGCGCTCGCGGAGCCCGAACCGTTCACGTTGGCGAATTTGACGACGAAATCGTTGGTCGCGGCGAGTGGTTTGGCCATGCTTGGGTGCGGCGCTCTTCTTTGCCCGACGTCAGCGGCCAGTCCGCCCGCGCGGGAGAAACTTGATAGCCCGGCACGCTCGCCAAATGAAGAGCTTAGCCCGGGGCTTGGGCCTGAACAGGCGCCGCGGACACCGAGGGCGGCGGGTTTGTCGCACTGAATACGATAGCGGCGTTCTCGAAGGGCCGGCGGTAGCGCTCCAGCTTGTCGCGGCTGATGGTCCGATAGCCCATCACCGGCTCGACCACGACCCACCGTTCGTCGTCATAGCCGACCACCAACAGGTAATGATCGACCATCTCCAGCCCGGTCCACTGCGACACCTGCCCTACCCGATAGGAAAGCACGCTGCCGACAAAGCCCAGCACCGGCGCATTGGCGCCGGGGTAAGTCCGGTTCTGGACGTAGATCGACGGCAGCCGCACCGCGACGAGCACCGGGCGCCCGTTTTCGAGTTCGCGCACGATCGCAGCGTCATCGAGGCGAACGCCGCTGGCGATCAGGCCATGGGCGCGGGCGAGCGTCATGAGCTCGGCGATGGAATAGCCCGTAGGCGTGGCGGGCGGCGTGACTGTGTAAATGGCGTCACCCTGAACCGTGCTTGGTCCGCGCCAGTAATTGATCACGCTGGCGAGCGCATGCGCCCCGCAGGAGGCGCCATCGGTTTGGCGATCGTGCACGACCGGCAGCACGAGGGCGTTGCCCGCCATGCGCCGATCGAACACTTCAAAGCTGTTGTTGGCGCTCTCTTCGGCGAATGTGTTCACGTCCGGCACGGGCGTGACGGCGCATCCGGCGATGAAGAGCGCCAACGTCAATATGCTAGCGCAAAGGCCGCGCTGCATCAGTCGGCGACGGCGACCGCGACGACGACCACGAGCAAGCCGATCAGCAGCCAATGCGTGGTGCTGAGGCCGGCTTGATAGTGTTCCGCTTCCGCAGGCGACATGACGACGACCTGATAGCCTTGATCCTGAAGGGCGGCGACTTGTGCGGCGTCGGCGGCGGTCAGGCCGTATTGCTGCAGATCTTGCTGCGAGAAGGCCTGCGCTTCAGCGGTGCGGAAGGTTTGCGTTTCGGCGAACGCCGCCGGCGCCACGGTTGAAAGCGCAAAAGCCAACGCAACGGCGGTTACAAGACGTTTCATAAAGAAGCTCCCCTGGATGATCATTACGAGGAGCGGCGCTGATGGCCTTAAGGGTCGATGCGCCGTCTATCTTTGGCGGCGGCCGCTATGAGCGGCGTCGCGGGAAAGTGCGCTCGCACGCACGACACAATTTCCCCAACCCGCGGCGACGCTAACATGCGCGAGGCGTGCGGCAAGATAAATCGCGTTCGGGAACTTTACTTCGCCGCCGCCGGTTCGCGCTTGCGAGATGGCGTTTTCGGTTTGCAGCCGGCTTGCGTGGTATCGAGGTAGAATTGCTGCATGTCCCACGCGCCCGTCGGACAGCGCTCGGCGCACAGACCGCAGTGCAGACAAACGTCCTCGTCCTTCACCATCACGCGGCCGGTTTTCAGGCCGTCCTGTATGTAGAGATCCTGGGTGAGGTTTTGCGCCGGTGCGTTGAGGCGGTCGCGAAGGTCCGTCTCTTCGCCGTTCTCGGTAAACGTAATGCAATCCATCGGGCAGATATCGACGCAGGCGTCGCACTCGATGCACGCCGGCGCTGAGAACACCGTTTGCACGTCGCAGTTCAGGCAGCGCTGCGCCTCCTTGTAACCGAGCAATGGATCGAAGCCCTTCTCGACCTCGATCTTCACATTGCGCAGCGCCACTTCCGGCTCAACCAGTGGAACCTTGTAGCGAAGGTCGAGCGAGATATCGTTGTCGTAGGCCCATTCGTGGATGCCCATCTTGGTGGACATCATCGACACGCCAGGCGGCAGACGATCCTTCAC
>JADLHI010000084.1 GCA_020848895.1 Hyphomonadaceae bacterium | reverse complement strand
TCTTGAACAATCGCGACGCCGTGCTCGAAGTGCTCGGCCGCTTCTCGGAAGACCTCGCAGCGCTGCAGCGCGCCATCCGCTGGGGTGAGGGCGAAACGCTCTACGATCTCTTCGACCGCGCCCGCCGTCTGCGCCGCGAAGTCATCGAAGCCGGCCAAGATACGCCCGCGCCGAACTGGGGCCGCGACGAGCCGCAGAGTTAGTAAACCGGCGGCAGCGGGCGCACTGGCAAACCTTCTATCCTCAACACACCATCGTGCGCGCCGATATCGAGCGTGATGTCGTTGCCGGTGACGACGTAACCGGCCGCCAGCAAACTCAGCGCGCGCCGCGCGTCGCTATCGATGCGCGGGCCGTTGGCGATGGCCGTCAGCACCGGCGCAGGCCGCTCCACCGGGAGCACCAGGCGTCCGTCGAGCCGGCGCTGCGCATCCAGGCCACCTTCGCCCGTGCCGGTGGTTTGCAGCGGCCCCCAATTCAGCTCCAGCGCTTCAAAGCGCATGCGTCCGCCGCCATCGCGCCAAGGCCCCAGCGGATCGCCCGGGGACGATTGCATGACCAGCGCGCCGTGCGTGACGACGATCAGCGCTCGCAGGCGCGCCACATCGAGACCGAAGGCTTCAAAACTACGCACCGGTCGGGGCAGCGTGATCGTCTGAGCGTCGAACGCGAATTGATACTCGCCGGCGGCCCGCGCATCTGGACGTACGGTGGCCACGACCTTCGCGGCGTGCAGCACGCCTTCTTGCGCCGGATCGTCGAGCACCAGATTGTCTGCTTCGACGCCGGCTTCCGCGAGCGCGTCGGCGCCGTTCATGCGCACGCTGGCGATCAGCGCATCGGCGCTGACATTCGTCACCGCGCCATTCGCCCGCGTGATCGCGATGGGCGCTTTGGCTTCGAGGATCGCGTGGCGCGGTTTTAGCGGATCGATATTAAGATCGGCGCGCGCGGTTTCGGCGCGCCAGCCGCCGCGCGACGCGGCGTAGCGCACGTCGCGCAATTCGAGCCGCAGGAACACCGGAAAGCCGTGCCGCACGACTTGCCCGATCTCGACCGTCGCGCCGCTGGCGTTTTGCTCGAACTGCCAAGCATGCACGCGCCGCTCGGCTTCGCCGGCGAGATAGTTCCAGTAGAAAATCCAGGCCAACGCCGCGGCAACGAACAGCGTCCACGGAATGATCAGCCAAAGATTGCGCGCCTTCATGGCGCGACGCTGCGACGCTTATCGGGCGGCAGCAAGGCCTGACTCTCGGTTTCGAGCACGCGCTGGAGTTCCGCCATGAATTCATCGCGCGGCAGGCCCGGGGGAATGGGCGGCAGCACCTTGAACGTCACGTGCCCAGGAGAGCGCATGATGCCTTTGGGTTTCCAGATAAGGCCAGTGTTGAGCGCCACTGGCGTGACCGGAACACCGAGGTCTTTATACATCGCGGCGATGCCTGGTTTGTAATCCGGCGGCGCGTCGAGTTCCTGGCGCGTGCCTTCCGGAAAGATCAGCACTTGACCGCCTTTGGCGACAGCCTCGCGAGCGCCGCGCATCAAGCTCTTCAACGCCTTCGCGTAACCGCCGCGATCGACGCCGATCTGGTTGCGCTTCAGATACGCGCCCATCACCGGCACGTTGCCGAGTTCCTTTTTGTAAACATAGACGGGCCGCGGCAAGAACAGAGCCGGCGCCATCGTGTCGAGCGTCGACTGATGCTTCATGGCAATCAGCGCGCCGCCTTCGGGAACGTTCTCTAGCCCTTCGAACGAAACCCTTGCGCCGACGATCCAGCGCAGCCCCCACAGCGTTGCGCGCGCCCACGAGCGTAGCGCCGTCCAGACGTGGCGCTCGTCCAACACCACGAGCGGCCACAGCGCGAGGCCGACCACGGCCATCGAGCCGTAGAGCCAGATGACGAAAATAAACGAACGTATCCAGTTCATGCGTCGCCCGGGGCAGCCTCGGTGTCGTCGTTACCGAGGCCGATCAACGCTTCCCGCCCACGAATGACAAGATATTTTACGTATTCCGCGCCCAGACGCGTCGCCGCGCCGAGGTCGCTGCGCCAAAGGGCGGGGTCGGTCCATCGCGTGCGCACGGGATAGGGATGGATTTCCGCTTCCGGCAGCGCCACTGCGAGTTCCGCCTGGCTGCGTGGCATGTGATAATCGTCGGTGACCAGGATGATGTTGGTGTAGCGATGCTCACGCGCCCACGCCGCCGTCTCTGACGCATTGCCCAACGTATCTTCAGCCGAGCGGCCAATATCGATGCAGCATTCGCCGACCGCCGGATCGACGTTGAGCGCGCTGTAAAGCTCGGCGTCGGTGACGACGCGATTGACGCCGGAGATCAAGAGCCGCTCGCCCTTGCGCTGTTCGAGCAAACGCACGCCCGTCGTCAGCCGCTCAAGCGAGCCGCCGGTGAGCGCGACGATGGCCTGCGCCGCGGGAGGCTCTTGCGCTTCATGGCGAACACTTTCGGCAAAGCTCCAGAAGCCGGCCAGGAACGTTACCAGCGCAATCAACGCCGCCCAAAGGAGCAGCGTGCGCATCAGCCGAGCTTTGCGGCCAGCGCGTGGAAATGCCCAGCCGCCGCGCGCGCGCCAGCGCCCGCCGCGATCGCTGTGCCCAGCGGCGCGGCAACGATCGGCACGAGATCAATCGGCAGAATCATCGTGGTCAGAGCATTCAGCGTTGTGCCCGGAATGGCCAGCATCAGAACGATGACGCCAGCGACAGCTGCAAGCGCGCCGCCAACTGCGCCTGCGTAAAGCCCGATCACGGCGGCCTCGTCGGCAATGCGCCCGGCCGTCTGGCCGCGCGTGGCGCCGAGATCGCACATCACCGTCACCATCTCGCGCCGGCGCGCCGCCAAGCCGCGCGCCGCGAGCCAGGCGATCACCGCCATCATGCCGGCGAATAGTATCGCGCCCCAGAATGCAAAGTTACGCACGCGCGGCGCAAGGCCGCCGCCGCTGCTTGTGTCCGGCGCCTCGATCACTTCGGCTGTCACGCCGCCTGCCGCCAGCGCGGCGACGATATCGCCGGATATGTCGGCTTGGGGCGAAGCGGCGGCGAGTTCCACTTCGATCAAGCGCAGATCCGGGACGTTGGCGGGATCGATTTGTTCGCCGCTGGCCTCGCTGAGAAGGGCGGCCGCACGCCCGGCGGTCATCGGCGCTGCGCTGGTTACGTGGGGGGCGCTGGTCAGTGCTGTCTGCGCCGCGGCTATGCCGGCTGGGCCATCCGGCGCCAAAACCCGAACGATGGCGTAGGCATTGCGCTCCTGCTCGTAGCCGACGGCGACCCGGTCAACCGCGCGGGCGGCAAGCCCGGCGGCTGCCGCCGCGAAGGCGGCGAACGCCAGCGTCCAGAAGAGGGCGCGCTCTATGCCCAGAAGCCCGCCTCTCATTCATACGCCTCCGCGTCAGCCGCTTCGGTTTGTTCGGGGGCCGAGAGACGGCCGCGGTCGATCCGCCAGACCCACATCGGCGCGACGTCCGAAAGCGTGTCGTCCTGGCTTGCGATCACAACGCCAGCGCCGACGCGGCGCATCTCGGAAAGTAAACGCACGATGCGGCGGCCATCGGCGGGCGACATGCCTGCGGTAGGATCGTCCGCCAGAATGAGATTTGGCTTCGCCGCGAGCGCGCGCGCTATGGCGGCCCGACGTCGTTCCGCGCCCGAAAGTTTTTCCACAGGCAACTCAGCCGCGCCGCCAAGGCCGACGAAATCCACAAGTTCTCGCACGTCGTCCGAATACTCGCGCGGTTTTTGACCCAGCATGCGCAACGGCATCGCGACGTTGTCGAACGTCGACCATTGCTCAATGAACACCGGATTTTCAGCAACATAGCCGATGCGGCGTTTGACTTCAGCGACCTCGCGCGCGCGTGCGCGAGCAACGTCAGCGCCAAGTATTACACTTCTTCCAGAGCGGGGCGGCAGTGCTAGGCGCAAGAGATGCGTAAATGTAGTCTTACCAGCGGCTGCGGGGCCGGTGATGAGATTAACTTCTCCACCACGCGCTTCGAAGTCTACGCCCATCAGAACGGTGGACGCGCCATAGCCGGCGTCAACATTCGAGAGGCGAACCAATACGCCGCGCTCGAATAGATCGGTTTCAATACTAGCGCGGGGACGGGCCATGACTGGACAAGCTAAATAGAATCAATGCACCGAAGGAAGTTATTGGGGCAGCTGAACGTATTAACATGATCCTTACCTGCACGTCTTGCTCGACCCGCTATTATGCGGATGACGCAGCGATCGGTCCGGCTGGTCGGACTGTGCGTTGCGCCGCATGCGGTTTCTCCTGGTTCGCCGAGCCGCAGCTTGAACTGCGGGCCCAGGCCGAAGGGCCGTCGATGATGCGCGCCCCCGAAGAACCCGCGCGCGAACCACTGACACGTGAACGTGTCGAAAGATTGCGCCGCGCCGCCGAGCAACCGGGCCCGGCGCCGTCCGCCGCAGCGAAATTCCGCCAGCAGCAAAGCGACCGCATGCGTCGTGACCGTACGCGCGCCGCTGTGATGGTCTGGGGCGCGACTGGCGCTGCCCTTGCGGCAAGCGCGACCGGCATGGTCGCCTTCCGTCAAGACGTCGCCGAGTTGTGGCCGCGTTCGGCCAGCGCGTTCGCCGCGCTCGGCCTGGACGTCAACGTCTACGGCCTCGAATTCTACGACCTGGCGGTTGAGCGCGATTACAGCGGCGCGACGCCGGTGCTCGTGGTCAGCGGCGAAGTCCGCAACATCGGCCGCGACGACAAGCTCGTGCCGCCGGTTCGCGTTTCGCTGCGCGACACCAACTCGCACGAAATCCTCGATCTCGTGAACGCCATCACCGATCAACCGATCGCGGCTGGCGCTGCGGTGCCGTTCCAAATTCGCGTCGAGAATCCGCCGGCGGAGGCTGTCGATCTCGAAGCGACGTTCGCGAGCTTCGGTGAAATGTCGATGGCGGGCGGCCCAGCGCACGTGTCGCCGACGCAAGCTGCGCCGCAGGGCGAACTGCTGCTCGATGAGCCGCTCGATCCCGCGCACGAACTCGTCGATCCGTCACATACGACGACGAGTGAGCTTGGCCCGGCGGACGGCCTGCGTCTCACGACCGGCTGAGTTGCGTATCCTTCTTTCTGCGGAAGAGATCAGCCAGCGCGTCAATGCGCTGGCTGATCGCTTTTCGGCGCAGGTGAATGATAGCTGGACTGTCGTCGCGTTGCTGCAAGGCGCCATCCCGTTCGCGGCCGATCTGATGCGCGCGCTGGAAACACGCGGCTCGCACCCGATCTACGATTCACTCTGGCTCGAAAGCTATCGCGATGAACGCGAGAGCAGCGGCAAGGTTGTCGTACGCGCCGACGTTTCGCGCTCTGTCGAGGGGCGCGGCGTGCTTATCGTCGATGACGTGTTCGATAGCGGCAGAACAATCGCCTATGCTCGTGCGCATTTGATGGCCAAGGGCGCGGCGCAAACGCTCGCCTGCGCCTTTGTGCGCAAGCCAGAAGCCTTGGGGCAGGATATCGACGCGATCGGCTGGGACGCGCCCGCTGACTTCCTCATCGGCTACGGCATGGACGAGAAAGGCCGCTATCGCGGCCTGCCGTACATCGCCGCGATCGACTAGCGCGCGATCAGCGCTTTCAGCGCCTGTATCTTCTGCCGATCGTGATGGCGCGCAATGAAGCGCACTTTGTATTTGCCGAAGCGCAACTCATACGCTGGCGGCATGCCGACAGGCGTATCGAGTTCGGCTGAAGTGAGATCCCTCCACGCCGATCGTTTCACGCCCAGCATGTTGCGCGCTTCGATCCAATCGTGCGTCGCGCGATAGCTCGTCCAAGCGAGAACGCGCCATGCCGCGACCAGCATCAAGATCGGCAGCAACAGCCACATCGTCGCGAAGAAGCGCGACGGCCGCTCTTCTGGACCAAGGCCTTCAAACGGGTTCGGCACGAAGCTCAGCGCCATCGGAACGAGCACAATCGCGGCGATGGCGCCCAACAGCAACCAGAGTTTCGGACGGATCACAAGCGGCGCATCCATGATGCCGCTCTGAAGCGATACGCGCGCCTTCGCACTCCCATGTCCGCGGGATCAGGCGACGAGTCTCAGCGAAATGCGTGTGCCGGAGGCGCTGGAGTCGATCGCTAAAGCCGCGCCGATCTGTTGCGCGCGCGTGCGGATGTTGGTGAGCCCGCGGCCCGGCGGCGCTGCTTGTGCTGCGAAGCCGGCGCCATCATCGGCGAGGGCAATCTCGATTTGATTGCCGTCGCGCCTCAACGCCACACCGATGCGGTTGGGTGCGCTGTGTTTCAGCGCGTTGGTGCAGGCCTCAAGCAAGATGCGATAGATTTGCAGCGTCTTGTCGGGGCCGATGTTCGGCGTCGCGCCGACATCTTCAATCTTCCAATCGAGCGCCACGCCCGCCGCCTCGCAACGCGGCTCGATGCGCGCGCGGAACGCGCCCAACGCGCCGGTGAGGGAGCCTTCGCCTTGTTCGAGCGAATCTACCACCAGCCGCAGATCGT
>JADLHI010000083.1 GCA_020848895.1 Hyphomonadaceae bacterium | reverse complement strand
CGTCGCGCCAAGCTTCATAGACCGGATGCGCGTGCGCGCCGGCTTCCATCGCAACGATCGCCGGGCGCGCGCCCGTCTTGGCCACCGCCTCTTCCGCCGTGGCGATGCACTCAGGCCCAACGAAGATGAAATGCGCTTGCGCGTCGTCGATGATGTAGGCTGCTTCCTCGGCCGACAGCCGCCAACCGATCGGCGTGATCACCGCGCCAATCTTGACGACGCCGAACAGCAGCTCGAAATAATGGTCGCTGTTCTTGCCGAAATAGGCGATGCAATCGCCCGCCTCGACGCCAGCCGCGATTAGCGCCGCCGCGACTTGGTTCGACTGCGCATCCAGCGCCTCGAACGTGGTTTCGCGCCCCTCGAAAGCGAGCGCGACATGCGCGGGGCGGACGCGGGCATGGTGGCGCGGAATGTCGCCCAGCGTGAGCATCTGGTCGAACTCTTCGGGCTCCAGTGAGGCCGCCATCTTCGTCTCCCGCTTATGTTTTGGCAGACCTTAGCGCACGCCCAGCGAAAGTGGAGCGTCTAGCTTCCGATGCCGCGCGCCATCAAAGCCGCGAACAGCGGGACGAGCACCAGCAGATGGAGTTCGATCATCACCAAGCGGCGCACGCGTTTGGCGTCGGCGTCAGTCACAGCGAACGCGGCGTCCCTGCCGTGCCGCTTGACCCACGAGATGAACGTCCGCGTCGGCAAGATCGAGATCAGCCCGATCGCCGCGAACGTCGCCAGCTTGGCCCAGAAGAAAGGTTGCGCGCCGTAAAACGCCGCATCCTTGGCGCCCCAGAACACGCGTGCCAACCCGGCGAGGATCACGCCAACGGCGCTGATCCCGTAAAGCAGATCGATCCGCAGCAGCAGCCGCGCGACGCGGCTGTCCACGGGAAGCCTCAAGACGAAAGCTTCAGCCGCCAACGCGCCGACCAAGGTCAGCGCGAAGGCGAAATGCAGAAACGAAAGCGCCGCGTCGTGGAGCAGCACCGAGACGGCGGCTTAGTTGCCGCCGGCCGGGGCCGTGTTCACGCCGCTCGGCTGCACCGCTTGCGCGGATTGCTCAGAGAGCGTTTCCCACATCGTGCGCGTGCCGCAGACGCGCTGACGGCGGCGCGCCAGACGCGAGCCGGTTTCCTGGATCACGCGGCAGATGACTTCGGCGTCGGGATCGGGGCGCGCTTCGGTGGTGTTCTCGCCGCTTACGACCGAACCGTCCGGCTGCACGACAGCCGTGCCTTCTTGCACGGGAACCGGCGCTGCACCCGGCGCGGTTTGCGCGAACGCCTCACCAACCAAGGCCGCCGCGAATACTGTCGTCAGAATGAGTGCGCGCATGAATCTTCCCTGCAAGTAGAAACGAAACCCTCGCTACTACTCTTATCAGACCCATTCGCACTCGCAATACTGTCGAGCTGCCAACCGTCGATCAGTCGTCGCGGTGGACCCGTTCGCGGCGCTCGTGGCGCTCCTGTGCCTCCAGGGAAAGCGTCGCAATCGGACGGGCCTCGAGCCGCGACAGCGCGATCGGTTCGCCTGTCTCCTCGCAATACCCATAAGACCCATCGTCAATCCGGCGCAGCGCTTCGTCGATCTTGGCGATCAGCTTGCGTTGGCGGTCGCGTGTGCGCAGTTCGAGCGCCCGGTCGGTTTCGCTCGTCGCGCGATCGGCAAGGTCGGCTTCGTTGACTGTGTCCTGCTGCAGCGTGGCGATGGTGCCCCGAGATTCCTCAAGAATCTCGTCCTTCCATGCCAACAGCTTTTCGCGGAAAAACTCCCGCTGCCGCTCATTCATGAACGGCTCGTCGTCGCTGGGGCGATATTCTTTCGTCGAGGTCGCCATACCGGAACTCCCAGGCGCCTTAGCGAGGCGCGCGCCTTATAACCATGCTCCTGACCGGCGTCCATTGAGCAAGACGGGCGCCAAAGTCTTGTAATTTCTGCACGTTGCAGTGCAGCAATCACACTTTTCCAGAGATCCGTTCGAGCTTGGCGGCTTCGACGGCCAACCTGACGTCAATCTCGTGCAGGACAGCGTCCAGGCCGTCGTCGCCGGTCTTCTCGGATCGGCCCTGGAGCGCCTCCAGCTTCGCCTTCAGCACACCGGGCGCACGGCCGAGCAGAAGGCCCTTTTCCAGCTCTTCCAACGTATCCAGCGCCTCGGCCCCGCGCCGGCGTTGCCGCGCCCGGCGCTGCATCGGGTCTTCGGCGCCTTGCAGGGCGAGAATTGCGTCGAGGGACGTCACCGCGCCCGTTGGCGTTGCGGCGGCGGCCCGTTGCGGAGCTTCCATCGCCGGTGCGAAACCCGGCGCAGCCGCCTTTCCCGCCTTCCCGGCTGGAGCGGACGAGCCAACGTTGCGGCCTGGTTCGATCTTCATCGACGCGGACTCTTCGCTTTGCTGCGTTTCCGATTGCTTAACGTTTCAGGCTTGAACCGGTCGTTAACCGAACTGCTGACCTATCGCTCAGATGGGATTTACCTCACGCGCGGCGCGCTCAGCGCTGCTGGCCGTCTGCTCCATCGCCGCCATGACCGCTCCGATCGCGGCGCCGATGGCCTATGCAGGCACGCGCATCAAAGACATCACTGATTTCGAGGGCGTCCGCGAGAACCAACTCGTCGGCTATGGCCTCGTTGTCGGCCTCGCCGGCACCGGTGACTCGCTGCGCAATTCGGCGTTCACACGCCAGAGCTTGGAAGCAATGCTCGAACGCCTCGGCGTTGCGGCCGCCGGCGCCAACCTCAACACGCGCAACGTGGCCGCCGTGATGGTGACGGCAAATCTGCCGCCGTTCGCTTCGCAAGGCTCACGCATCGACGTCACAGTCTCAGCGCTTGGCGACGCCCGCAGTCTTGCCGGCGGCCAGCTTCTGGTGACCCCGCTCATGGGCGCGGACCAGCAGGTTTATGCCGTCGCACAAGGCCCGCTCGCCATCGGCGGCTTCGCCGCATCGGGTCAATCCGGTTCATCCGTCACGCGCGGCGTGCCGACGGCGGGCCGCATCGCCTCCGGCGCTCTGGTCGAACGCGAAATCCACTTCGACATCGCCGGGCAACAAGAACTGCGCCTAGCGTTGCGCAATCCCGATGTCACGACCGCCCAGCGCATCGCCGGCGCGATCAATCATCTGATCGGCTCGGACGTCGCGCGCGCCACCAATCCCGGCTCGGTCGTGCTTACCCGCCCGGCGGACTACACCGGCGACATGGTCTCGCTCATCGGGCAGATCGAAAACCTCGAAGTCGAAGTCGATACCGCCGCGCGCATCGTCATCGATGAAAGCTCGGGCATCGTCGTCATGGGCGAGAACGTGAAGGTCTCCACCGTCGCGATCGCGCAAGGCAATCTCACCATCTCGATCCAGGAAGATCCGTTCGTCAGCCAGCCGGCGCCGCTCTCGCGTGGTGAAACGACCGTCGTGCCGTCCACCAACGTCAGCGTTGACGAAGAAGCAGGCGGCCTCGTCATGGTGCCGGGCGGCGTTCCGCTTCGCCAACTGGTCAACGGCTTGAACGCGCTCGGCGTCACCCCGCGCGACATGATCTCGATCCTGCAGGCGCTGAAAGCCGCTGGCGCGATCCAGGCCGAAATCGAAGTGATGTAATGCCCGCTCCCATCGCCCTTCCCGGCGCGCCGCTGCCGATGAGCACGGCGACGACGCGCCAGACAACGCCACAGAGCCAGGAAGCGGAGGCCCTTCGCCACGCGGCCGAAGAGTTTGAGTCCGTATTCTTGTCCGAAATGCTCGCGCCGATGTTCGAAGGCCTCGACACCGAGGGCCTCGGCGGCGGCGGCATGGGCGAACAGATATTCCGGCCCATGCTCGTCGAGCGTTACGCCGAATCCATCAGCCGCTCCGGCGGTGTCGGCATCGCCGATAGCGTGGTGCGCGAATTCATGCGCATGCAGCAGTCGCAAAACCTGCCAGACGCGCCGCCGGGTCCAATAGCTACATCCTCGGAGGACGCCGATGGCGCTCATCGCTGACGACGCCGCCCACCGGGTCGAACAATTGCTGCTGATGACCGAGCGCCTCGCCGCGCTCGCGGCTAAAGACACCCGCCGCATCGAAGCCCGCGAGCCGCTCATCGAAGCGGAGACCGACGAGAAGAACCGGCTGGCAAACGCCTACCGCCTCGAACTCGCGCGCATCAAACAAGACCACGCCCTCATCCAGGCCGCCCCGCCCGCTTTGCTGGACCGGCTGCGCCAGACCACCGTCGCCCTGCACAAAACCCTCGACGCACACGAACTGGCGCTGAACGCGGTGAAGGTCGTGTCCGAAGGGCTGGTGCACGCGATGGCCGAAGAGGTCGTCCGCCAGCGCGGCAGCGGCGCCAACTACTCCGCCAAAGGAGCGCTCGCAACGCAGGGCGGGCCAAGCCCCACCGTGCTTGACCGCAACGCTTAACCAACGCCGCCGATAAACCCTGATCCGGCGACAACTTCGCCTTTCCTGTAATTCATCTTGCTCTGTGACTTTCCTGCCGGTTTGGTAGGCGTGCAGGCGGACTTGGGCGGAGCAATTGAAGCACGCGAAACCGACACGTGCATGGCGTCCCGTCCGGGCGCATGCGCATCGTGATTACAGGCGCCGTCCGCCACGCCCCCTCGGCGTGTGGATCGGGCTTGTCTTTAACCTGTGCCTTTTGCTGTTGCCGCTCGCCGCCGCCGCTGGCGTCTTCATCATCAGCCGCGATCGGCTCTACGCCTACGAATACAGCGAGGCCGGTGCACGTTCGATCATCGATCGGGTCGAAAAGCTCAACGCCAGTTTGATCCAAGTGGACTTCGACCGTCAGCGCCAGTGGGACAACATGGTCGCCATGGAGCTGATGGCGAACGATTCATCGGCCGCGCGCGGTTTTCTTCTCTCCGGTGCAACCATGCTCCCTCCGCGCAGCGCCGAACTGCTTCGCCACGCCGCGTCCGAAGGCGCCGGTGACGCCGCCATTGAAGTGGCGGCGTTGCAATTGCTGCTGCCCGGCACGCGCGAACGCTATCAGGCAAACGTCCAACTGCTTTCGCTACGCCCGAACACGGCGACTGCGACCTCAACACCGGCCGCGGCAACACTCGCCGATCCGCGCGACTTCGAACTGATGGCGCGCGCCTTGCTAGCCGAACCCGAAACCGATCCGCTGCAATTTGTGCTCACCGGCTTTAGCCTCGGTCTCGCCGGCGATATGTCCGCCCGCATGAACGATGGCGCGGTCGCATTGGTGGCCGCGGCGCGCCGTGAAGATTTCCCCGAGCAACTTGCCACCGAATTACGCACCCTGCTCGCGCAAGCCATGCCTGTTGAAAGCTTCCGCACGGCGGCGCGCCTCAGCGCCGAAGAACGCGGCCAGCCCGGCGATTTCGACAACGCCTCGGTCGCGTTCGCGGCGAGCGTCAATCTGGAAGCGGCCGCGCGCGTGCGGGCGCTGCTGGCGCAAATCGGCGACATCAGCGCCGCAACCTCGCCGGTGGCGGCCGAGACATTGCTGACACACGCGTCCACGACCAACGATCTCACGCGCCTGAGATTGCTGGCGCTGACCGCCGGCGATCGCGCCGCCGCCGCCGCCAAGCGCTTGCCCCGCGACGGGCGCCTCCTGCTCGCCGCACGCGGCGAACTCACCTTCAACCGCGATCTCACCCTCGCCCTCGCGGCGATGGCGCTGTCGATCGCCGGCATGCTGGCGATGATCTTGCTGAAGGCCTTCCAGGGCGCGCGCGACGGCATTCGCCGCCTCAATCACGAAGACGATCCCGAGTACGAAGACAGCGAACTGCTCGAAATCAGCACCAACAATTGGCGCCCGCTTTAAGCGCGGAAGAGCGAAAGCACCGCTTGCGGCTCGGCGTTGGCGATGCTGACGGCGCCCGCCGCTTCCAGGCCCTGACGAACCTGCAGCGCCAGAAGACGCGCGCCATCGGCGTCAAAATCGCCGCGCGCGCCGGCTTCAGCCGCGCTCAGAAAACCTTGATGAGCTTCCAGCGCACGCGCTGAATCCACCAGCCGCCCCATCGCCGCCTGCAGATTTTCCATCGACTTCTGCGCCGCCTGCAGCGTGGCTTCGTCGGCGTTCGCATCGCCCGAC
The DNA here is from genome assembly GCA_020848895.1 of Hyphomonadaceae bacterium. Lineage (GTDB taxonomy): Bacteria > Pseudomonadota > Alphaproteobacteria > Caulobacterales > Aquidulcibacteraceae > Vitreimonas. The sequence goes on along the minus strand of JADLHI010000083.1, from coordinate 1,570 downwards.
ATCAGCAGCGTATCGCCGCCCAGCCGTAGATCCACGCCCGCGATCGTCGTCTCGGGTGCGCCAGGTTCGGCCTGAACGCCGACATCCTGGCCCGCGAGCACAAACGCGCCCCGGCCAATGGCGGAGTCGACGCGCTGCGCGAACGCCGAAAGCAAATCCGTCACGCCGGCCTGATCGCCGCTTTTGGTGAGCGATTGCAGCTTCACCAGCATCGCCTGCGCATCGTGGCCCGCGGCGAGCGCTTCATGCACTTGCGCCATCGCGCTGCGAACGCTTTCGCGTGCGCCTGAAATCGCGGCGCTGCTGAGTTCGACCTTATCGCCCGCGACCGCATCTTCGCGGCGCTGCGGCTGAGCCGTGCGCGAAAAGCGTGTGTCGACGCCCAGCGTGTTGGTGTTGCTCGCGCCGGGGACGATACTCGAAACCATGATCAGCTTGCTCCTTCGGATCGCGCGCGCAGAGAAAGCGCGCGGCGCGCTTCGCCGCAGGCGTGAAGGAACAGTAAATGCGTTAACGAAACGTTAACGACACCGCATCCGAAACAAATAAATTTACACTCTGTTTACTTGCCGATCTGCGCCCGCAGATAAGCCATGACGGCCCGTGAGTACGCAAGCTGTGACTCACTTGGATATTTGCGCAACATCTCCGCGGTCGAGGTGTCCGTCAATGTCGAGATGAAGCGTTGGCTTTCTTGATCGAGCGCGACCGCGACTTTCGCCGGTGCAAGTTCGCTGCGCTGCGCGGCCGCATGTTCTGCGATCCGGCGGTTGGCCGCTTCAGCGGCCGGACCGGGCTCCGTCTTCGCCACTCGCACTGAGAGTGACTCCGGGGCCGGTTGGGAAGGAGTGATGGAGGCCATGACTCATGCCCGCTCGAAATCGGCGGGGAGCCAGAGCTCCCCGCCTTTTTCGTGTTTCCGTTATTAGCGGAAGAACGACAGCACGATCGACGGCGCCGAGTTGGCGATCGACAAGGCTTGCGCACCCAGTTGCTGCTTAACTTGCAGCGACTGCAGGCGGGCCGATTCCTTGGCGAGGTCGGCGTCGACGAGGTTGCCGATACCGACTTCGATCGAGTCAGACAGCTTGCCCAAGAACGTCTTTTGGACGTCGAGAGCTTTCGACTGCGCGCCCATCGTCGCCAGATCGCGGTTCAGAGCGGTCATCGCGGTGTCGATCGCCGTCACAGCAGCCGACGCGCCGTTGGCGGTCGAGATGTTGAGAGCCGAGGTCACCGTGTTGAGGGCTTGGCCCGACGCGCCGCCGAGGCGGAAGTCGAAGCCGGAAACCGTGAGGCTGTTCGAGCCCGAGCCCGGCGCAACCGCAACCGCCATCGTGCCGGCCGCGGTGCCCGCGCCGCCATCGAGGAAGCCGTCGTCGTCAACCGCCGCCGGAACGGCCGCGCCGTCCGTGTAGGTGACCGTGAAGGCTTCAGCCGCCGAATAGGTGATGCGGCCGGTTTGGTCGTTGTAGGCAGCCGTCACGCGGCCGTCCGAGGCCGACGCCACGCGAGCGACGAAGCCGGCGATCGTGTCGTTGGCTTCGACGTCGATGGTGAACGTCGTGGT
>JADLHI010000082.1 GCA_020848895.1 Hyphomonadaceae bacterium | reverse complement strand
CTGCCGACTCGGCTAAACTCCCGGCCGGGAGGAAAGAGCCATGCGTTTCAACGGGCATAATCTGCTCGCGATCCTTGCTGCGGCGGTCGCGATTTATCTTCTCGAATTCGTGCTGTTCGGACTGATCATTTCCGCCGACCAGTACATGGCGATGCTCGGCGTGAACGCCGACCAATTGCATGCCGATCGTATGCCGTTCGGCATTATCCCGCCGATCCTGGCGGCGATCGGTCTGTCGCTGGCGGTGAAGTGGCGCAATGCGCCCGGCTTCATGGGCGGGGCCACGACAGGCGTCTGGATGGCGATCTTCTTTGCCTTCGCGGCGAGCCTCTACGGGTTTGTTTATGGCTCGAACAATGAAACATTCTTGGCCGTGAACCTGGGTCATTTCGTCGTTTGCTACGCCGTGGCGGGCGGCATTTTGGGGGCCTGGAAGTGATGTGAGGCAGTAGGGGAGTAGGTGAGTAGGGCAGTATGTAGCGCTGCCCTATTGCCATACTCCCTTATTGCCCTACTCCCCTTCGATCATGCGTATTCTCTGCACCAACGATGACGGCATTCACGCCACCGGCTTAGCGGTTCTCGAAAAGATCGCGCGCGCGTTTAGCGACGATGTCTGGGTGATTGCGCCGGAGAATGAGCAATCGGGCGCCTCGCGCGCGCTGACGCTGACGGCGCCTATCCGGGTGCGGAAGGCGGATGAGAAGCGGTTCGCGGTATCGGGCACGCCGACCGATTGCGTGTTGCTCGGTGTCGAGCATTTGATGGATGGGGTGGCGCCCGACTTGGTTCTGTCAGGCGTCAATCGCGGACAGAACATCGCCGAGGACGTCACCTTCTCGGGCACCATCGCCGGCGCCATGCAGGGCATGCAACTGGGCATTCCCGCGATCGCTTTGAGCCAAGCGCGCGGCTTTCGCGGCGAGGAAGCGACAATTCCGTGGGAGACCGCCGAGACGTTCGGGCCGGGCGTTGTCGGGCAATTGCTGAAATACGGCTGGCCCAAGGACGTGCTGATGAACATCAATTTTCCGGATGTGCCGCCGGAGGATGTGAAGGAAGTTGAGGTCACGGCCCAAGGCCGGCGCGATCATCACATTGTCTATGCCGATAAGCGCACCGATCCGCGTGGCGGCACTTACTATTGGCTAGGCTTTCGCGGGAAATTGTCGAACCCGCCGCAAGGCACGGATATTCGCGCGATCTATGACGGGCGTATTTCAGTGACGCCGCTGCATGTCGATCTGACGCATGGCGAGACGGTTCATAAACTCAAAGGCGTGCTTGGCGGTGCGCCGCCGAAGGTAGGCAGTGGGCAGTAGGCAATGGGCATTAGGGTTGAAGGGGGGCAACGGGCAATGGGCGAGCACGCTTCGGTCCACACCGAAGCCCTATTGCCTATTGCCTACTGCCTCCCGGCGAAGCTGCATGACTGATCCTTCGCGTCTCATGCGGTTCGTGCTGGAGATGCGCCAGGCCGGCGTGACGGACGCGCGCGCGCTGTCGGCGCTGGAGCGGACGCCGCGCACCCATTATGCGCCGGAACATCTGGAAGGATTGGCGCTCGACGATGTCGGCCTGCCGCTCGCGCACGCGCAGACGATGACGAAGCCGTCGATCATCGGGCGCATGATCGCGGCCTTGGCGCCGCAACAGACCGATGTGGTGCTGGAGGTGGGTTCGGGGTCCGGCTTTCAGGCGGCTGCGATCTCGTCGGCGGCGAGCAAAGTGATCACGCTCGATCGCTGGAACGATTTGGTGGTGGCGGCGCGCGGGCGGTTTGGCACGGCGCGGCTGATGCGGACATACGCGTTCACCGCCGATGGCTTCGACGGCTGGCCGGATGAAGCGCCGTACGATCGCATCGTCGTCAATGCTGCGCTCGACGATTTTCCGCCGCCGCTGTTGGAGCAATTGAAGCCCGGCGGCGTGATTGTCGCGCCGCTAGGCGATGCGCAAAGTCAGCGTTTGATCCGCTATCGCAACGGCGAGCGCGAGGATTTGGGGCCAATTCGCATGCAGCCGCTGGAACGCGGGCTGGGCGAGGCGCCGCCGGTGGCTTGAGCGCGCCGCTGATTCTCGCGGAAACTCCAAGCATGACGCGCGCTGCACTCTGGCTTGCGCTTTTGACGGGCGCATGTGCTTCGTCCAGTCCCGCGCCGATCTCGTTCGGCGGCGGGGGTGCGGCCGCCGCTGAGCAAAGCGCGCCGCAGCGTGTCGAGAGGCGCGCGCCGATTGAGCAAGGCGCTGCGCAAGAGCGGGTGGAAGAGCCGCCGGCGAGGGCGCCTGCGGTCCAAACGCAGCCGAATTGGGCGGACGGCGAGGGCACGCCGCTATCGGCGTACGCGATGCAGCCGTCGGAGGTGTTCGATCCGGCGCATCTGCCGCGCACGCATCGGGTCAGCGGCGATGAAACGCTCTACGATGTCGCCACGCGCTATCAGGTTCCACTGCGCGCGCTCATCGATCAGAACCATCTGGAGCCGCCTTACGCGTTGAGCGACGGGCTTGTGCTCGATTTGCCGCCGGCGCGGTTTCATGTCGTGCGGCGCGGCGAAGACCTCGAAGACATTGCGCGCCGGTACAATGTCGACCTGCGCTCGCTGGCGTTGCTGAACCGCATACAAGCGAGCGATCGCGTGCGCGCTGGAGATCGCATCTATCTTCCGGCGCTGGCGCGCGAGATTGCCACTGAGCCGGCGCCGGCGCCGCCGAGCGCAGCGCCGTTGGCGCAAGGGATAGGCCGGTTTGGCTGGCCTTTGCGTGGGGAGGTGCTTGCGCGCTTTGGCGCGCAGCCCGGCGGCACGCGGCTCGACGGCATGGAAATCGCCGGGCGCGAAGGCGCGCAAATATCGGCGGCGGCCGATGGCGACGTGATCTATGCCGGCGCCGATATCGAGGGCTTGGGAACGTTGGTGCTGGTGCGCCACGCCGACAATTATGTGACCGCCTACGGCTACAATCGCCGGGCGCTGGTGCGCGAAGGCCAACACGTGCGCGCTGGAGAGGCGGTGGCGGAATTGGGCGCGCGCCCCGATGGGCGTGCGCGGCTGCTGTTTCAGGTTCGGCGCGG
>JADLHI010000081.1 GCA_020848895.1 Hyphomonadaceae bacterium | reverse complement strand
GGCTCGCGCACGCGCTCACCGTTCTTGGTCTCGAAGTAGCCGCGGATATCATCGCCGACGAGGCCGGCGAAATCGTCGAGCGTTTTCACGCCCTTCTCGCCCAGCGTCACCAGCATCGGCGCCGTGAGACCCGCAACGCCCTTCAGCGCATCCTCGACGCCCAGCGCCACGCGCTTGGCTTCGAGTTCAGCGGCCAGCTTTTCCAGGTATTCTTGGGCCCGCGCCTGCAATTCGTCGGCGATTTCATCGTTTAGGCCTTCGATGGACGCGAGCTCCATCTGATCGACGTAAGCAATTTCCTCGACCGTCTCGAAGCCTTCGGACGCCAAGAGCTGCGCGAACATTTCGTCCACTTCCAGCGCCTTGATGAAGAGTTCGGTGCGGGTTGCGAATTCCTTCTGACGGCGCTCGGATTCCTCGGCTTCGGTCATGATGTCGATCGACCAGCCGGTGAGTTGGCTGGCGAGACGCACGTTCTGACCGCGGCGGCCGATCGCGAGCGAAAGCTGCGCTTCACCAACCACGACTTCAACGCGCGCATCTTCCGGATCGAGCACGACCTTGGAGACTTCCGCCGGCTGCAGCGCATTGACGATGAACGTCGCCGGGTCCGGCGACCACGGAATGATGTCGATCTTCTCGCCCTGCAATTCGCCGACAACCGCCTGCACGCGCGCGCCGCGCATACCGACGCAGGCGCCGACAGGATCAATCGAACTATCGTGCGAAATCACCGCGATCTTGGCGCGCGAGCCCGGATCACGGGCAGCGGCCTTGATCTCGATCACGCCTTCATAAACTTCCGGCACTTCTTGCGCGAACAGGCGCGCCATGAATTCCGGCTTGGCGCGCGAGAGGAAAATCTGCGGCCCCTTGGTTTCGCGACGCACGTCGTAAACATAAGCGCGGGTGCGATCGCCGACGCGCAGATTTTCACGCGGAATGCTCTCGCTCTTGCGGATGACGCCTTCAGCGCGGCCGAGATCGACGATGACGTTGTAGAATTCGACGCGCTTCACGACGCCATTGATGATCTCGCCGATGCGGTCCTTGTATTCGCCGAACTGACGCTCGCGCTCGGCCTCGCGCACTTCGTGATTGATCACCTGCTTTGCCGTCTGCGCGGCGACGCGGCCGAATTCGATCGGCGGCAAGCCTTCGATGTATTCCTTGCCGACAACCGCCTCCTTGTCCGTCTTCAGCGCGATGTCGAGCATGATATCGGTCGATGGATTGAAAGGCCGCGTCTCCGGATCGAGGACGCTATCGTCCACCACCGTCATGACGCGCTTCAGCTCCATCTCGCCGGTCTTCGGATCGATGGTGGCGCGGATGTCGTGCTCGGCCCCGTAGCGCGAGCGAGCGGCCTTTTGCAGCGCGTGCTCCATCGCCTGGATCACGATCTCTTTGTCGATCGACTTCTCGCGCGCGACAGAGTCGGCGATCTGCAGGATTTCCAGCCGGTTTGCTGAAATGCCGGTGCTCATGCTTCTTCCTCTCTCAAACTTCTCCCTTCCCCCCTTGTGGGGAAGGGTTGGGGATGGGGGTGCGGGCGGCGCGCCTTCAAGACAGAACACCGCCGTCACCCCCACCCCTGCCCCGCCCCACAAGGGGACGGGGTGGGCTTCACTCGTCTTCCGCGCCTGCGGCTTCTGCCGCTTTGGCGCGTTTCAAATCGTCTTCGATCAGCTTGTCGGTCAGCACGAGACGCGCATCCGACAAGGCCGAGAATTTCAGCTTCGCTTCGCCGTGCTCGGTCGCCAGCGTGATGTCATCGCCGTCGACAGCTTGGATGACGCCCTTCCAGCGGCGCTGATTATTGACCGGCACAGCGGTTTCGAGCTTGGCGTCGAAGCCGACAAAGCGCTCGAAATCTTCGATCCGCATCAGCGGGCGATCTATGCCGGGCGAGCTGATTTCCAAGTCGTACTCGCCGTCGACCGGATCATCGAGATCGAACACAGGCGCGAGCGCACGCGAAAGCCGGCCGCAATCGTCGATGCCCATCTGCCCATCGGTCACGCGCTCGGCCATGATCTGCAGGCGCTTGCGGCGATTGCCGGACAGCCGCACGCGCACGATCCGATAGCCAAGGCCCGAGGCCGTCGGCTCGATCAGCGCAATCACGCGCTCTTCAACTGGGTTCGTCGCGCGCAGTGGCGGCCCCTTCAGGTAACAAAAAAGCGGCGGGCTTTTGGCCCGCCGCTGCGTCCCCATCGGGGACATCAGCGATGTGTTGGATGGGGATATAGCGGGGAATTGTCCCTACGCCAAGCCCCTAAACCTCAATGTCGGCCATTGGCCCAAAGCGGACCTAAGTGCAGCTAGCTCCATAGTCCCCGTGGACATCCGTTAGTCGTCGCTGCTCGTCGAGGTCCCAATAGACCTGAACGTAAGACCTGAACGTAGTGGCGACAAGGAAACCAGCCCCACGCACGCGCCGCCATTTGTTCGCCCTGGAGGTCGAGTCCCTCTCGCATTAGAGCGGATTTGACGTCGCTATCTGGCGTGCCGCTTGGCAACATGAGGCGCAATTTCTGATCAAACTCCGAGTTATCTTCGCCCCATTCAAAATCGAGACCTTGCACCAGCCTGGGCCTTTCGAAGCTTCCGGAGCTCGAAGCAAACAATGCATGCACCGCCAAGATTGCCACCGCTAGAATGATAGCCAGTCCCCTTAGGGCCATAAGTGTGCGGGGGGCAGAAGTCATTGCATCTGCAACCTACGGGGAAAGCAGTGACGTGAAAATGTCCGCTCCCGGCGAGTAGGAGACATCCTCGCTCCACCGACTCGCCCCTATCCGCGCTCTTTCAGCCCACCGCGCCTTTGAAATCCACGCGCACGCGAAAATCTATCCTACAGCGCCGCACCGCCGCGATAATGGCTCCACCACTCCGCTAGAGAGCAGTC
>JADLHI010000080.1 GCA_020848895.1 Hyphomonadaceae bacterium | reverse complement strand
GGAAAACTACATGCTCGCACAAGGCCGGGCAGGGCTACCCCCGTCCGATGTCGGCGATCTCGTCTGGCGCTGCTTCACCGACCCGAAGCCGAAGACGCGCTACAGCATCCTCCGCAACGAATTCATGGACGTGACGCTGCCGCGTCTGCTCGGCCAGCGCGCGGTCGATAAGATCATCGCTCAGCGCCTCGGTTTCCCGAAGCGGCCATGACCCGCCTCATTCTCGCCAGCGCGAGCCCACGCCGGCTGGCGCTGCTGGCGCAGATCGGCATCGCGCCCGACGAAGTCATCGCCGCCGACATCGACGAAACACCGCTTTCGAAAGAGACGCCCCGTAACCTGGCGCTGCGTCTCGCACGTCAAAAAGCTGAAGCGGTGAAAGCCGAGAACGCCATCATCCTCGCCGCCGACACTGTCGTCGCCGTTGGCCGCCGCGTGTTGCCGAAAGCGGAAACCGAACAGGAAACGCGCCAATGCCTGCGCCTGCTCTCCGGCCGCTCGCACCGCGTCTACACCGGCGTGGCTGTTCTTCGGACCGCCGGCTTCCAGCGGGCAAACACTGCAGGCCGGCAAGATGCCGGCGGTCCAATGCTCCGCACCCGCCTCGTCGAAACCCGCGTCGCTTTCAAGGTGCTGAGCCCCGCCGAAATCGAGACCTACATCGCCAGCAACGAATGGCATGGCAAAGCCGGCGGCTACGCAGCCCAAGGCCTCGCCGGCCGTTACGTCACCTCGATCATCGGCTCATACTCTTCCGTCATCGGCTTGCCGCTCTACGAGACTGCAAACCTCATCGAATCCGCGCGCACATGAGTGAGCCGCTGGAAACCTGGCTCGACGCCGCCATCGGCGAAACCCGCGAAGCGCTTGTCCGCGACGGCAGGCCCATCGCGCTCCGCGTCACGCGCGCCAGCGACGAAGGGCGCGGCGCGCGATGGGGCGAGGTCTATTGCGCGCGCGTGCGCGAACTCGACAAGCGCCGCCGCGGCGCCTTCCTCGATCTCGGCCTGCGCGATCAGCAGGGCTTTTTGCCATTGGGTGACGATGGCCGCGCCCGCATGCGTAAGGAGCGCGTGAACCTCCGCGAAGGCCAAGGCGTTATCGTGTCGGTCACCCGCGAAGCGGCCCGCGGAAAAAACCCGGTGCTTGAACTCACCGAGACCGGCCATGACGGCGAAGACCCGCACCGCATCGCCCAGCACGACAGCGATTCCGAACTCCTGCTCGCCAAACCCGCGCCCGACCCGCAAATTCGCGCCAAGCTCGACGCCGCCATCGAAGACGCGCTCGCCCGCACCACGCCCATTCCCGGCGGCGGCATGCTCACCATCGACGCCGTCACCGCGCTCGTCGCCATCGATGTCGACGCTGGCGCCCGCCAAGGCAGCGGCGATCCCGAACGCTTCGCGCTCGATCTCAACACCGCCGCCGCTCAAGAAGCCGCGCGTCAAATCCGCCTGCGCAATCTCGGCGGCATCATCGCTATCGATTTCGTCTCGCTGAAATCCAAGGCGCACCTCAAAGCGTTGGAAGACGCCGTGCGCGCCGCCTTCACCAACGATCCCTGGCACGTTCAATTCGGCGGGCTTTCAAAGTTCGGCGTCTATGAACTCGCGCGCTCGCAATTGCGCACGCCGCTGCACGAACAGCTCCGCGATCCCGATGGCCGTCCGAGCGCCGAAACCGTCGCCCTCATGGCGCTGCGCGCCATCGAACGCGAAGGCCGCTCCCAAACCGGCCGCCAGATTGCCTGCACCATCGCGCCCGAAGTGAAAACCTGGCTCGACACCGCCGAACTCGATTGGCGCGCGCAACTCTCCAACCGCATTGGCATGCGGTGGAGTATCGATGCCGCGGCCCGAGAAGCCTTCTGGCCCCGCGATAAAATCGACGCGAGGGCGCTATGAGCAAATGCGCCATCTGCGGCAAAGAGCAGGACCCAAAATATCGTCCGTTCTGCTCAAAACGCTGCGCCGACGTCGATCTGAATCGCTGGCTAAGCGGCGGCTACGCCATTCCGGCAGAAGAGGAAGATGATCCCGACGACGAAAGCGTCATCTCGCCGAAGGCAAAAGACTAACCGAACGTCGCCACAATCGGCACGTGATCGCTCGCCTTCTCCAGCCCGCGCGCCTTCTTGAAAATCTCGACGCCATCGAGCGTATCCGCCGCCTGCGGCGAGAGCAGCAAGTGATCGATGCGAATGCCGTGATCCTTCTGCCAGGCGCCGGCTTGATAATCCCAGAACGTATAGCGGTGCGCGGCGCCATCGGCCTGCATGTACGCGTCACGAATCCCAAGATTGAGCAGGGCGCGATACGCCGCGCGTGTCTCGGGCTGAAACAGCGCATCGCCCGTCCACACCGCCGGATTATGACAATCCACCTCGCGCGGAATGACGTTGTAATCGCCAGCAATGACGAAACGCTCTTCAAGCAAGAGCAATTCCTGCAAATGCGTTCGCAACGCCTCCATGAACGCCAGCTTGAACTGAAACTTCTCCGTCCCAATCGGATTGCCGTTCGGCGCATAGATCGAAGCCACGCGCACCGGCCCGCCGGGCGCCGCGATCACGCACTCGATGTAACGCGCGTGCTCATGGTCGAGCCCCGGCACGCCGCGAATGGTTTCCTCGATCCGGTGCTTCGAGAGAATAGCGACGCCGTTATAGCTCTTCTGCCCGTAGGTCTCGATGTTGAAGCCCATCGCCTCGAACTCAAGCCGGGGAAAGCGCGGGTCCTCGCACTTGATCTCCTGCAGACACCAGATGTCGGCGTTCACTTCCTCGAACACCTTCAGCGCCGTGGGCAGGCGCGCGAGGATGGAATTGACGTTCCAGGCTGCGATCTTGAGGGCCATGCGTCCATCTCGCCCCTCCCCGCGAGGGGAGGGGATGGGGTGGGGTGATGCGCCAGCTTAGAAAGCTATGGGTGAGTGCTCCAGTCCGCTGTAACGATTTTTGGAGCACAGAGTCCCTTCCCAATCCTGGCCCTCCCCTCGCGGGGAGGGGTGGTGTAGCTTTGCGCCATGACCGTGATCCTGTGGGCCTTCACTCTGTTCCACCTGGCGGTGGGGCTTGCCAGTTTGAGCCTGGCGCTGCGGCTGCTGACGCCGAAGGAACGCGCGCATTGGCGCTC
>JADLHI010000079.1 GCA_020848895.1 Hyphomonadaceae bacterium | reverse complement strand
GCAGCTCAATAAGCATGGGCCCGGCGCCTTTGCGGGCGCCGGGTTCGCTTTTTCACAGAGGAGTTTTCAATGCATCGCGTTTTGTCCGCGATCCTGTTCGCATGCGTGTTGTTCGTCCTTACGCCGGTGGAGACAAGCCGCGCGCAAATCACGGCCCCGGCGGCGGAGCGTTTGGTTTTGCCGGCGCCGAAGCCGGGGCATGCGCGCCCGCTGGTCGTCATTGTGGCCGACGCTGCCGGCGCGGAGACCACGGACTTCATCGTTCCTTACGGCGTGCTGCGGGAGGCGAACGTTGCCGATGTCCGCACCGTATCGACGCAGCCCGGGCCGTTGCAGCTGATGATGCAGCTGCGGGTGCAGCCGGATGAAACAACCGCGCAGTTCGATGCGCGCGCGCCGGAGGGCGCTGACATTGTCATCGTGCCGGCGCAAATGGCGCCGCGCAGCCCGGCGCTCTCAACCTGGCTGCGGCGCCAGGCTGAACAGGGCGCGACGATCGTCTCGATCTGCGAAGGCGCGCGCGTGCTTGCCTACGCTGGGCTGTTGCGCGGGCGTCGCGCGACGTCGCACTTCAGTGCGTTGCGCGAACTTGAGCGGGCCTATCCCGATACAAGCTGGGTGCGCGATCGCCGTTACGTGCAGGACGGCGGCGTGATCTCGACGACAGGGGTTTCGGCTTCGCTCCCCGTGTCGCTGGCGCTGGTGGAGGCGATTGGCGGGCGCGATGTTGCCGCAAGCACGGCGCGGCGGCTCGGCCTGTCGGAATGGGGTGTCGCGCACCGCACGGCGGATTTTCGGATCACCGGCGGCGACTATGCGAACGGCGTTGGCGCTCTAGTGGCGTTCTGGACTCACGAGACCTTCGAAATTCCGCTGAGCGACGGCGTGGATGAGATCGCACTGGCGCTGCGCGCCGATGCTTGGGGGCGGAGCTTTCGCACAGCGCTGGTGACGACGCGCGCAGGGCTTGCGCCGACGCGCAGCCGCAACGGCCTGGTGCTGTTGCCGGATGCGGAACCTGCGCGGGCAGCAAGGCGATTGCCGATGACGGAGGGCGCCCCGGTTTCGCAATTGGAGGCGACGTACGCGCAGATGCGCGATCGATACGGCCGCGGCGCCGAACGTCTTGCGCGCCTCGGGATGGAATACGATCCCGTTCCGTGACGACGGACCAAGAGAGGCCGCTTCGTTCAAGGCGGCCTCTCGGTTCGATTGAAGTCAGCCGCCGATGCGAATGCCCATGAAGCCGCGTGTGCAGACGTCTCCCGACAGGATGTGGGTTTGACCGCGGCCTTGAACGACGGCGACGCCATTGTTGTCGCCGGCTTGGGCGATGGCGGCGTCGTTGTTGCGGCCGAACTGGATGAGGCAGGCGGTGTTGCTATTGCCGTTCTGCTGGATCGAGCCGGTGTTGGCGCTGCCGAATTGGTGAATGGCGGCGGTGTTGGCTTGGCCGGTCTGAGCGATGCCGGCGGCGTTGGCTTGGCCGACTTGCGTCGTCACGGCGAGGTTCTGCGGCGCGCGCCGCCAGCGTTGGGCGCTGGCGGGTTCGGCAAGCACGGCGCTGATGGCGAGCGCGGCGAGCGCGATGCGTGAGAAAGAGGCGAGCTTGGTCATGTCGATATCTTTCAGAGCCGGAAGCTGCGTTGGCAGAGTTCGCCCTGCGCGTCGCTGATGGTGAGCTGGGCGCGCAGACGTGAGCCGCGTTCGAAGCTCATTTCGTTTTCGCCGAGCACCGCCGAGTCGCCGGCGGCGAGCGAGAAGTCGCCCGATTGGCTGACTTCGGACGCGTTGCCGCCGCCCGATTTGACGATGCGCAGATCGTACGACGCATCGATGTCGCGGTCGGCGAAGGCGCGCGCCTGGATGAGCACGCCGTTCGCGGTGCGGCGCGAGCGGACTTCGCAGGTGAGCGGCGCCTCGTCGTAGCTGGTGGCGGTGAAGGCCGCGGCTGGCGAGGGCGCGGGTTCAACGAGGGCGGCCGGCGCAGCTTGCGGCGCAGCGTCCATGCTGGCGGCGGCCGCGGAGCAGGCCGATGTGAGCAGCGCCGCGAGCGCCAGAAGCGAAACTGATCTTTTCAACATTGGAGTGCTCCCACTCGAAAGAGGCGGGCGGGAAGGCGGATCGCGCCTTCCCGCTGTGACGCTCAGTTGTAGCCGCTCTGGACCACGACAGAGATGTTGCCTTCGCCGCGTTGGCGGACTTCAACGTCTTGGCCGTTGCCGATCTGGATGATGCCAGAGGTGTTGTTGCGGCCGTCTTGATCGGTGACAGCGCGGCTGCCGTCGCCGATCTGCGCGACGCCGGCGACGTTGCCGCGGCCCGTTTGGATGATGTTCGAACTCAAGTTACGGCCCTCTTGGCCGGTAGCGGCGAAATTATCGGCGCCGACTTGTGTCGTCGTCGAGTGGTTGCGCGTGCCATACTGATCCATGCGCAGGAAGTTGTTGTAGCCTTCTTGCACGCCGCGCGCGTAGTTGCGGGCGCCGCGTTGATTGGTGACGGCGCCATTGCGGTTGCCGGTTTGCACCGCGCCGGCGGCGTTGGAATAGCCGGATTGATTCACGACGGTGCGGTTTTGCGCGTAGGCGCTGGTCGCGCCCATGCTGGCGAAGAGGGCGACAGCCGCAACGGCGGTGAGAAGACGCTTCATAACTTTAGCTCCCAGGTCCAAGTGACAGCGGTCCCTCGCCAGCGCTTGAACGACGATGACGGTGCCGTGCGTCACCTGAGCGGTGTTTGAACGCGAAGCTCAGTGTGCATCTCGTGCAGTGGGACGCGTCTCGCGCGCGCGAGGCATGAGGCGGCTGAACTTTGCCTGAATGGCGTTGCATCCAAGCGGGAAGAGGTGTGCATCTTGATGGCACGAGCCTGCTCGGAAGGCCGGAGGACTGGGATGGCGTCGCTTGAATTGAAGGGCGTGGGCAAGGCCTACGGCCGCAAACGCGTGCTGCAGGATATTTCGCTGACGTTCGAGCCGGGGCTGACGCTGCTGGTGGGGCCGAGCGGCGCGGGAAAATCGACGCTGCTGCGGCTGATCGTGACGGCGGAGCGGCCGAATGGCGGTTCGATTCTGTGGGATGGGCGCAGTGGGCGCGGTGCGTTGCGCAAGACGCTCGGCTATGCGCCGCAGGCGGTGGATTTGCCGGAGGATCTGACGGCGCGTGAATTCGCGATGCACATCGCGGCGTTGAAGGGTTTGAACCTTGGACAAGCGGACACACAATTCGGCGCGATCACCGATGCGATCGGGCTGCATGCGGACATCAACAATCGGATCGCGAGTTTTTCCGGCGGCATGCGTCGGCGTTTGATCTTCGCGCAGGCGTTGTTGGGTGAGCCGCGGCTGTTGGCGCTGGATGAACCGACGGCGGAATTGGATGGCGAGACGGCGCGCAAGTTGAGCGGGCTGATCGTAGAGCGTGCGCGCGCCGGCGCGATTGTGGTGATGACCACGCACTTGGCGGATGAACTGGCGCCCGACGCGCGTGCTGTCTTGCGGGTTGAAGGCGGCAAGGTCGCGCCATCGGTGGCGCGTGCGCCGGAGAGCGTGGCGTGAACGGCGCCGTTATTTCCGGTTCGTCGCTGACAACCTCGCTGCTGCGCTATGGGCGCAGCCGCGCGCTCTGGCTGATGCTGCTGGTGGCGCCGCTGGGCGCGCGTTACATGCTGCCGTTCGAGGATGGCGGCGGGATCAAGATCGCGGTCGGCGATGCGCTGCCGCTGATGACCTCGCCGTTCCTGGGGGTTTCGCTCGGGATCATCGTTTCGACATTGGTGATGCCGGTGGCGTGGCTCTACCTGCGCTCGAACACGACGCGGCGCCAGCCGTGGCAGGTGGAAGAAGTCACCATTGGCTCACGCATCGCGATCGCGCTTGGGCGCTTTGCGGCTGACGCCGCGGTGTTGCTCGGTGTGCTCGCGGCGCTGAACCTCGCTGGCGTTTATCTCGCGACGTTCATGCTGGAAGGCGATGCGCTGAACATTGCGGAGCTGAGCTTTGCGATGTGGGTGGTGGCGGGGCCGGCGATGATCGGTTTGGCGGCGTTGCGGATCTTGTTCGACGCACGGCCCTTGTTGCGCTCCGGCTTCGGCGATTTCGCCTATTTCTGCGTGTGGATCGGCTCGATCACCGCGCCTATCGTCACCGACAGCGCCGAGCATCCGAGCTTTGCCTCCAACATGTGGGACTTCGCCGGGTTCGTGACGCCGCTGAAGTTCGGCGCGCCGCCGGGCACCGATAGCTTCTCGATCGGCGGCGGCTTCGCGGCGACCGGGACCATCGATCTCGACGTGATGGCGGGGCTGATGTCGCCCGGCTATTTGGACTCGCGCTTGGCCTGGATCGGTGTCGCGGTCGCGCTCGTTGTGCTCGCTGGTATGATCTATGCGCCGCACAAGGCTAAAAAGAAGGCGGTGCTTGCGGGCCGTTTGGGGGCGCTGCTGAACGCGGGCGCGCCGCCGCGTGTGGTGGCGAATGCGCCGGCGGCGAAGCCGGCGTTGGCCGATGCGGTTGGCCTGGTGGTCTCCGAGTTTCGGTTGATCGGCGCGGGGCGGGTGTTTTTGATTTTGGCCGCGGCGGTCGCGGTGATTTCGGCGTTTGCGGATTTCCGGCATGTGGCGAGTCCGGCGGCGTTGTTGTTGTTGCTGTTTGCGTTGTCGGCGCACGCGGGACGGACCGAGGCGCGCGGCCTAGTGGCGCTGACGAAGGTTGCGGCGTTCGCGCCGACAGCGCGGCGGGCGGCGTTTGTGATTGCCGGCGCGCTTTGGACGACGTTGTTGGCATTGCCGGCGGCTGCGCCCGCCGTGGCGCTGGATGTGTTGCCGCTGGCGGCGGCGTCGGGCGCGGTCGCGGCGACGGTGGCGATTGTGCTGTCGACACTCACCGGATCGTCGTTCGCGGCGCGATTGGTGTTGCTGGTGCTTTGGTACGGCTACGCCTCGATGTGATGTCCACGTTTCCCGGACGCGCCGCGATCCGGGATCCAGGGGCCGACACACTGGCGCTCAGTCACTCCCTGGGTCCCGGCTCGGCGCTCACCCGCATCTTCGATGCGCGCGAGCTTGGCCGGAAAGCGTGGAATAGCTATTTTGCAATCCATGAAAGAAGCACGATGTGGCTGCGGCGCGTTAGTGGGCCCGCGTCGTGCTTCGACAGGCTCAGCATGACGCTACTCTAGAGCCGGCGCCTGAATTGGCGTCATGCT